>JALSJD010000118.1 GCA_026989535.1 Cyclobacteriaceae bacterium | reverse complement strand
GGTTTGAACCGAAATCACTGGCACTGTAAAACCGATATAGGTGGCACAGTTTGAACCGTAATAGCCACCCAAATCAATAAATAAATAACTTCTATTTTTCGGGCAAGCGTAACTGAACTTACGCCTGCCGTTTCAGATAACCAGAAGCAAAAATTACGGGATAAACCACTGCACTTGCAAGAACTTAGGCTGCTGGATAACGGCATTTTTTCTTACACAGTGTTACCTGCCTTTACTTTCATCTTCCTGTCAGTAAATATGAGCAAAAACGTTCGAATTTCGCACAAAAACTGGCAAGTGGCTTCTTCTTCTAGCCAGTGAATAGCGGTAAGCTTTCGTAACCCACTAAAATTGGCAAAAATCGCATTTCCCCAGTGCATAAAATTGGAGAGTAGAAATAAAAAAATACCACAAAGCAACCTGCAAGAGATGCTGCAAAAGTCAGGACACACCTAGAAAGTAATTGCTTGCAAATAACGAAAAAATAGACTTGCGGAGATGAGATTGTAAGCAACTTCGTCCTCAAATTCGATATGGTTTAAAAGCAAAAATTTTTGAGGAACAGAATAAGTTTGCTACTCCGAAATGTCCACAGTTGGCTTTGTTTTTTTAGACGATGAAGCTTGAGTTTAGCAGGCATGGCAGGTAACGTATTGCGGCTAATCTGTCGTAGTGGGCTTTCCACCACCATGTATCCACAATTGATAAAGTTAGTGGATATTCCTGAAATGTCAATATACAGAAAAGCCCACTATGCAGATCTTAGCCGCTGTTAGCTTCTGTAAAGGGGACTAGACCGCTTCTCTGTCTGCGCCCATCTTTGGCGATGCATGTTTGAAATGAGTCAATGGCTAATATCATAGATTATTAGACCGTTGCGAATTGGTCTCGGGCATCCGCCAGCTAGGCTTGTCAGGAGTTAGAAAGTCCGACTAAACCCCTAAATTAAGGCATAAATCCTTGACTTTGTGACGAAAAACGGTTAACTTCAAGTCTTCGTGGACGTTTCCACACGTCAGCAAGCCCGCTTGCACGGTGTAACCGCACGAGACTTGGCCGCTCCAACAAGTCTCCACGGCCTTCCTTAATTAAGTGTTTTAGTCTCCAAAAGCAATCCCTGAAAGAATAGCCAGGTTGCCAAGAGCAAACATGCCAGCTACAGGCCACTAGCCCCCTTTATTGATTCTAACGGGTTTAGCTAAGAGGCGTGGCGGGCATCACACCTACGTAACTGTCCCCGGAAGAATAAAGTTAGTAATTTATACTGAAATGTCAGCATACCTAAATGCCGCCATGCCCCTAATCCTTGGTTCGTGTCCCCACGAAACAGCAAAAATAAAAGGGCAAAATGGTATAAACTTACTTTATTTCGGTTGAGTAAACCGCTTCGTTATCCATTTTATCCGTTACTATTAGTTTTATTTTACCCTTAAAATTAAAACTACCCATTGGTTTTTCGGCCCAAATTAAGTTTTTCTTCGGGTCGTAATTCATTAAAATCCATTGCTTGTTTACAAGCAGCGTTATTTTTTTAATACCAGATAGATTATCGTTTATTTTAAAAACCATTTCATTATTGTTTAAAATAAGAGGTTTAATGGTAGGCGAAATGCTATCTGCCAAAATGGTATATCTGCCAAAATTTCTACTTTTAAAACTAACCTGATTGCCACTCCACTTGCCGCCTACAAAAGAGGAGTTTTTACCCCATACGGCATAAACTGCCAGGTATTTTGTATTGGTTGGCAAGTTGGCTGGCTTAAAAGTGACCGAATAGTTTTTATTAAGCGGAATAGTTGAATTGCCAATGGTAATAATTTCAGCGCCTGTTAAACTATCGGTTTTAGATTCAAATGTGAAATAAAAATCTTTAAATAATGTGGTTTTCCAAAATTGAATATCGGCTACTTTATCATAAAATTTGTAAGCCACCCCTGCTTTAATATAAGCCTTAATTGGCAAGGCTAACATATACCCATTTACAGCCACTGAATCAGGTATAAATGTGCTAAGGTTATGAAGGTAAACGGCCTCTTTATTTTTTGCATAAGCTATTGTGGGAGCAATTGACTTGCCATTCGTATAAAATAGGAGAGTATCGATATCCCTTGTTTTATAAGTTAAAATATCATTATCAACTCGCCATGGTTTTACACGAAGCGTATTGCTTGCAGGGGTACGAGTAGTGGCTCCTTTAACCACAAAGCTTACATAGCTTTTATTGTTATAAGAATCCGTAAGGGTAATATTAACCGTATAAGTTTTACCGTTTTTCACATTTAAATATCCTTGGTTGGTTGCAATCGAGTAAAAATCCAATGTATTGCCTTTATCAATGTATAGTTTATGGTATCGCTTATTATTATTTGCCAGTGCTTCATAATTTACATACGTGTAAAATTGCCTGGCTTTCGAAAATGGCCAGGTATCAATGGTGGTAATTAAATAAGTTTCCCCATTTACCAATACTTCAATTTTATTAATACCCGTTTTAAACCTTGTATTATTCATACGGTCGTAGGCATATAGCTCTAACCCAATACGGCCTGCTGCAAAAATAGTGTCTTTAATAAAGTAGTTGTTTTGTATGTATTCAAACGGAATCTCAATACGTCCAAATTCGCCACTTACTCGGCTATTTATGGTGGTTGTTACCAGTGCTAAATTTTTAGCCAAAGGAGGTCGAATGTCTGTAATTTCATCAAACCCATAATGCAATGGATTTAGTAAGTCTTGGTTACGATTGCGAACATCAAAGTGAAGGTGAGGGCCACCGCTGGAACCTGAATTGCCTGAGAGGGCAATAATATCGCCCCGCTTTACTTTAAATATACGGCCATCAGGAAATACATTAAGCTTAAACTGTTTTTTGCTGTACTGTTGCTTCCTTACATAATCTGCAATGTCTTTTCTAAACGATTTTAGATGTGCATAAACTGTGGTATGCCCGTTGGGGTGTTTAATGTAAATGGCATTGCCATAGCCACCAGGATTTACCGAAATCCGAAAAATATAACCGTCATCTGCGGCCAATACGTTAAGCCCTTCTTGCCCACCTGTTCGTATATCTATGCCTGTATGAAAATGCGAGGAGCGCAATTCGCCCATAGTGCCCGCAAGGGTATTGGCTATGCCGGGCTTAATTGGGAAAAGAAGCTGAGATTGAGCTAAATGAGAAGAAAAAGAGAATAGTAATAGGTAAAATAGGTTTTTATTTAATAGCAACATATAGCATTTTTTCAGTTCCAATAAAACATTCTAAGGTATCACCTATTGCAACTGGTCCTACGCCTTTAGGTGTGCCTGTAAAAATAATGTCTCCTTTTTTTAGGAGAAAAAATTTAGATAAGTAAGCAATTATATAATCGAAACTAAAAAGCATAAGGCTGGTATCGCCTTGCTGTTTTATTTTTCCATTTTGATGTAATGAGAATGTAAGATGATTAAGGTCAAAATCTTTTTTAGGCACAAAATTCGAAATAGGAGCGGAGTCGTTAAAGCCTTTGGCAATGGCCCATGGCAAGCCTTTTTCTTTGGCTTTGGTTTGCAAATCGCGTGCAGTAAAATCTATGCCAATGCCAATCTCATCGTAATAGGTATGGGCAAATTTTTCTTCAATGTTTTTACCCACCTTGCAAATTTTTAAAAGTATTTCTACTTCAAAATGAATATCGTTTGAAAAGCTCGGGTAATAAAATGGGCGGTTGCGAGTAAGTAAAGCTGTTTCGGGTTTTGTAAAAATAACAGGTTCGTCAGGGCGTTCGTTATTGAGCTCTGCAATATGGGCAGCATAGTTTCTGCCAATGCCAAAAATTTTCATACCAGCAATTATTTTGAAAGTAAATAGTGATTTAAATTTCAAATTTACTTTATAATGTTAAATTGGCATTAAAATTTAACTACTATGATTCAGATAAATAAAATAATTCACTTTTTGGTTTTAATAGCCTTTGTATGGGCGTGTGCTACCGTACCTTTAACTAACCGCAGTCAGCTTTCGTTGGTTTCAAATGCCGAGATAATTCCGTTGAGTTTTCAGAACTATCAACAAGTATTAGCCGAAGGCAAACTTTCGACTAATGCAGAGCAAACGGCCATGGTAAAAAGGGTTGGGGGGCGTATTCAAAAAGCAGTGGAAGATTATATGGCTCAAAATGGACTTAGTAGCCAGCTTAACGGCTTTGAATGGGAATTTAATTTAATAGAGGAGAATACCGTAAACGCCTGGTGTATGCCTGGAGGTAAAGTGGCTTTTTATACGGGGATTTTGCCAATATGTAAAAATGAAACAGGAGTAGCGGTGGTGATGGGGCACGAGGTTGCCCACGCCATAGCCAACCATGGCAGGGAGCGTATGAGCCAACAAATGGCTTTAAATGGTATTTTGAGTATTGGTTCGGTTGCTGCCGGAACAAGCCAAAACCAATTGGATGATATGCTGTTACAGGCAGTTGGGATAGCCAGCCCTTTGGGCATGTTAAAATTTGGTCGCGATCAAGAATCAGAGGCAGACCGTATGGGGCTCATTTTTATGGCAATGGCAGGGTACAACCCTGCCGAGGCACCCCAGTTTTGGGAACGGATGTCGGCACAGGCAGGTGGTAGTCAACAACCAGAATTTTTATCAACTCACCCTTCTTCCGAAACACGCATTACCGATTTAAACAAATGGCAGGCGGAGGCGAATAAGTATTATAAGAAGTAGGTTGCTCGGTATGAGAGCAATAATGTATTTTACTTAAATTGAGCGATTCTCATCTCTACTGAATCTGAATCGCCCAATCTAGGTATTAATTTTTTAACGCCTTGTTCCTCCGCTAAAGCTTTTAGCGAATGCATAGAAACTGCCAAAGCCCCCGCCACTTGGTGGGGCAGTTCAAGGCTCTTTTCTAAGAGGGTGGATTTTTACTCATTTTTTGTAAAAGACTCACCACATTTTCGACTGCATTAATATTATACCTAGCTACTGTTTCAGTAAAGCCTACTTTTAAGGTGTAGGCATCATTAGGTAGGGCTTTAAATGTGTCTTCATCGGTGTAATCATCACCAATGGCCAAAACAAAATCATAAGCTTTGTTTTCGATAAGTCTTAGCGTTGCCTTTCCTTTATTTATTTCGTCATTTTTAACTTCCAATACTTTATTACCTTCCATCACATGAAGTCCTTTGCCTACAATAAATTGACTTAATTGCTCTATTAACTCGTGTTGTCTAATTTCAGCTAATCCTGGGTCGGTTTTACGATAATGCCAAGCCAGTGAGTAATTTTTTTCTTCGATAAACGAGCCTGGTGTTCTATCTACATATTTTTGAATTAAGGGAGCTAAGCTTTGCTTCCACTCCACATTTAGGTGGTTAAACTGCACCCATTCGCCCTCAACAGATCTATGCCAGGCACCGTGCTCAGCTACTAAATCAATTGCGTATTTGCCAAACCATTTGCCCAATGTTTCCTTGTCTCTGCCACTAATTATAACCACACGGTTGTTGGCATCATTGCTTAGTTTTTCAATAGCAGTATATACTGATTTTGTTGGCCTCGCACTGTTAGGATTTGCTCTAAAATTAACCAAAGTGCCGTCATAATCTAATAGGATAAGCCGCTGCTTAGCTTGCGCATATTCTTTTAAGAGTACCGCTTCTTTTTCTTCGTCAAAGTGGTTTTTAAGAATTTGCAGCGAACTCTCGCGTACTTCTAGTAAGTTATCAAGAAAAATAGAAGCCCAACGGTTTACATTATTACGCTTTACTACCTTTTGCATTGCTCGGGCATTATCAATTATTTCATCCTCTTTCATTACCAAGGCTTTGTAAATAGAGTCGGCAATATGATGCAAATTATTGGGGTTTACTTGCAAGGCACTCACCATTTCTTTGGAGGCACCAGCCATTTCACTTAAAATAAGAACACCTTTGCCATCATCTTTAGCCGCAATATACTCTTTGGCTACTAAATTCATCCCATCTCTAAAAGGCGTGATTAGTGCAATTGGAGCTACTTTATACCAAGCAATTAATCTATTAAATGAAATAGATCGGTAGTAATAGTGTACGGGTGTCCACGAGATATTGCCATATTTGCTATTAATACCGCCTACTCGCTTATCCAATTCTTCTTTTAAAGCATTATAATGTTTGATATTGTCTCGAGAAGGAACCACAATCATTACCATTGATACCTTGCCTTGAAACTCTGGGTATTTTTCTAAGAAAAGCTTAAAAGCTCGAACACGTTGTGGAAGACCTTTTGAATAATCCAACCGATCAATGGTGATAATTATTTTTACATCCCCAATTTCCTTTTTGTAGCGTTTAACTTCTTTGAGTACCGCTGGTTTTTTAGCAGCATCTGCATATTTATCATAATCAATGCCCATCGGAAAAGAATCCACTTCAACCACTCGGTCTTCCAACCTAATCCTTCCTAAAAAATGGTGTTCATGCCCCAATATCCTTCGAACGGCCGAAATAAAATGACGGGTATAATCATGGGTGTGAAACCCAATTAAATCGGCACCAAGTACTCCGTTGAGTAACTCCCTGCGTTTAGGCATTGTGCGCAGCAGTTCGTAAGTAGGAAAAGGAATATGCAAGAAAAAGCCAATAGAGGCCTGCTTGTATTGTTGCCTTATAAGTTGAGGCACTAGCATTAAATGGTAATCTTGCACCCAAAAAATATCATCTGCATTGGTTGTTTTAAATAGCTGCTCGGCAAACAAATAATTTACATATTGGTAATCGCGCCAAGTGCGCTCGTAAAAATCAGAATATTGTTGAAAATAGTGAAATAGTGGCCATAAGGTTGAATTACTAAACCCATTATAATAACCCGAAAATTTATCCTTTGGCACAAATACGGGGGTCATATTTAGTGCTTCGAGCTTTTTAGTAATCGCCTGTTGTTTCTCTTTTTTAGACGTGTTAATGCCTGGCCACCCAATCCAATGCACTTCGTGGTTCGATTTTAACGAATTTAAACCAGTTGCTAGCCCCCCAGCACTTGGATTTAGTATCAACTCTCCATTACGTTCGGTAATAGAAACGGGCAGTCGGTTAGCAATAATGATGAGTCGTGACATAAAAATGGAGTGCTAAAATCTTAAACGAAGGTAGTAATTTAAGATTTCATACGAGATTCAATCTTTATAAAAATTTGCGCAACTGCGGGGCATAACGTTACATTTTTTTTGGTAATGGATAATATACCTTGCTGGTTCACTCGGTTGGTATGAGGGTATTCTCTGCACGCTTTGGGTCTAATTTCGTATATGGAGCAGTAATTATTAGCGCCTAAAAACGTGCAAGGCATTGTTTTAAACACATAATCATTATCCTCATCAACTCGTAAATACTTGTTAATGAATTGGGTTGGTTTTAGTTTTAAATGCCCAGCAATACGATCTATATCTTTATGGGTAAGTAATGGACCCGTGGTGGTGCAACAATTAGCACATTCTAAACAATTAATACTTTCAAAGGCTTCATCGTGCAGTGTATGAATCAATGAATCCACATTTCCTTTGCGCATTTTTTTGAGAGCCTCAATCGTTTTCTTAATTGCCTTCGGCTGCTTATTAACTTGCTCAAGAAGTGATAGATACTCGGGTTTCATAGCATGCCAAAGATAAATGTAAACTTGGAGATTAGTTATTTCGTATGTTTATCTATGCGCTATTTTTTGTTATCGGTAATATAACTAATTCAACGCAATGCAAAAAACAGGAATGCGCAAAGTAAAGAAATTTAAGCATTTGCTGTTAAAGGATTTTGAAGAATTGAAAGGATGTACGCTGTATGAAATAAAGCCAACCATCAATAAATGATGTTATAAAAGAATTAAATTATACACCTTTGAAGTTAAAACAAAGGTTGGAACTTACTCACTTCAAACATAGGAACTGCGTAGGCAGGAATCCGTACATATGGTTAAGTGATGGGAATAGAGAAATTTTGTACCTTAATATTCCATATTGACATATTTATCGCTATTGGTGTATGTATATAAATGCCTACCTCTATTGATTTTACATTCATTTAGCTTACCTAAGCAAAAAAATAATTAACCTTGCAGGTAAATTTAATTCAGCACTCATCCTGCAATGAACCAAATCAAAGTAATTATAGCAGCTCTTTTCTTGTTTTCTTCTTGTGTAGAAGTTGAGTTTAAGCACCCAATGCCCCCGAAAGGAAAAGTACTTGAGACCATCCCCTCAGAGGTAATAAATTATTTTACAATGCTTGAAAAAAACTCAACTTCGGGGGATGAAATTAGGAATATAGTGGGGGGAGATTTTGATATAAATGCGCCATTACCCAAAGACGTGGTTTTTAAAAAATGGAAAGGGAATTATTATTTTAATCAAAAAGGAGAAAATGATAATTGGCAAGTCTATATCGTAAAACCAAGCCCCAATAATAGCTATGAGGTTTACCAATTGGATGGCTCCAACCAAGCCACTATCAACAAGCTAAAAACCATTACCAAGGTAGAAGAAGTATTTTCTGATAATGGAGATCTTGACCGCATTGTTCTTGACCCTAGTTTTAAAGAATTTAAGAAAATGCTCAAATCAGATGCTTTTGAAAAAATGGATCTGTTTGATAATTAGTGCACAATACAGACTCATTTATGTCAAGATTTTTTTACTACCTCTTCCTCAAGCCAATTTCGTATTTGCCACTAGGCTTTTTATACCTTATTTCCAATTTTCTGTATTTCTTATTGCGGTATGTAATTCCGTATCGAAAAGAAGTAATAATTACCAATTTAAAAAACTCATTTCCCGAAAAATCATCTAAAGAAATAGAAGATATTAGAAGAAAATTTTACCGGTTTCTTTCAGACTTAATGGTAGAAACCATCTGGAATTTTAGCCTCACCGAAAAAGAAGCGCGCAAGCGGATGGTAGTAAAAAACCCAGAAGTACTAGACAAATATTATGACGAGGGCAAAGATGTAATTATTGTAGTTGGGCATTATAATAGCTGGGAGTTTTTGCTTATTTCGTTCGACCTTATGGTAAAACACAGGGGTGCTGTAATTTATACGGCACTTACCGATCAGTTTTTAGACAAGGTATTTAAAGAGTTTAGAGAAAAGTTTGGGATGAGATTACTCACCAAAGGGGAAGTGAAGCATGCGTTTCAAAATGGATTGGATAAGCCCATGGCCATTTTATTTGGTTCCGACCAAGCACCTGCTTCTGCTAGCCGAGCCTATTGGACTGAGTTTTTAAACCAAGATACAGCAGTAGCCATTGGAGTTGAAAAATATGCCATTAAATATAATTTACCCGTATTTTTTGGAGGTCTCAATCGTGTAAAACGAGGTTATTACTCCATTAACCTTGAGTTGCTCACCGATAAACCTTTAGAAACCCAAGAAGGAGAAATTTCTGAATTGCATGTAAAAGCATTGGAACGACTCATTATAGAAACGCCCCAATACTGGCTTTGGTCGCATAAACGTTGGAAACGAGAGCGAGGAGCTTGGTAATAACTCTTTATCTTATTGCAAAGTAACCAATAGTTATTTTGCCAATGTTCTTATATAGTTTACAACTGCCCACCTATCTTCTTCCGAGAGGATTAGTTTCCAACCTACCATGGGCCCTCTGCCTTCAGATATTTTCCAGAAAAGCTCCCCATCAGTTTGGTTTTGCACATAAGCTTCCGTGTGGTTTGCAGCCGCTGGGCTTAACGATTTGCCAGCTGGGCCATCACCTGCCCCATTTGCCCCATGGCAAACTACGCAACGGGTTGCATAAATAGATTTTCCTTTGGTTACGCTTGCATCACCTGTAAAAGGATTTTTTATCTCTTTAGATGAAGCCGGAGCTACCCATTTATCCTGAGTAAAAACAACGTTAGAAGTAAGTGTAAAGCTCATAAAAATAACTGCACCTGCCAGAAGCAAAAAACTCAATATTGTTTTCATTCGATTATTTTTTTTAGAATTAGAAATGTAACATTACAAACTATTAACAGCCTATTCAAATTAAAGCATAAAGAAATAAAGTTATGGCATAATGGTGTAGTAAATATGGGCAGGTTGCTAAAGGTTAAATGGTATTGTTGTTAGTGTAAAGACTCCTTTGCTTTTCTTCTTTGATTCTATTTTTAGAGTGTTTAATTCTTCTTCCATTACTCACTTCGTTTTGATATTTGTTGATCGTCCATTTCTGTTGGAAAAAAATCAGTTACATAAACTATATCTTTGAGTCCACTCCGAAAACTCACAAAATCAAAAAAGACTCTTTTGGCGATTTTTTCATTTTCCTCAATTAGCTGATACTCAGGCATCTCCGAATCTCGTAAAATAAAAATCTCATCCAAAATAGCCCATTTTATGAAAGATGTTAGTTTTCGGAGTGGACTCATCTTTAGCATTTTCAATGTAATAAATAACTTTGATATCTGTTCGTGAGGTACGTTTGTACAAAACAAAACGATAATCTTTGAAACGGTGTGCTAATCGAGATTCAGGCGTTCCTCTTTCTGGTTGATAATGTAATTTATTTGCTGTATCCCTTAGTTCATTAGCAATTTGTTCCGCTCTGTCTAGGGGATAATTATCGTACAAGTATTCCAAAACTTCGTAAAAACTTATTTCTGCGGGGTCAGTAATAATTACTTCGTATTTGCCCTCTTCTCTGCCTTCCAATTTTCAAAGTTTGTATTAAATTGATTAAAAGACTTTACTTTACCAGAGGCTATAGCTTGTTCTGAAGCTTCAGCTCTAAAATTCATTTGCTCATTGGTTAATAAGTTCTTTATATAGGCAAGAACCGTTTGCTGTTGATTTGATTCTAGCATAAGTAAATGACTAATCAATTCCTTATCTATAACTTTTTCCTTTTTCATTGCCTTTGTTCTTATAACCTGAGTTCGAACTCAGGTTTATAGGTAAAGATAACGTATTCATCATAATTTCAGTTTAATAGGTTTTGTTTTTATCTTTTGGTTGGTGCGTAAGAACACGCACTAAGGATAAGATACTTTTCAGACATACTCAAAAATAAGCTTTATGCACTCCATGTTAATGCATTACGCTAAAAAGCTAAATGCGTCAGCGGATTTTTATTGCTCTTACCTTTTTTGGGATACGATAATAACTTCTGTGCCAGTTAATAACATTCCGCCTGCACCTACTCCAGACATTATCATTTTAAGATTGTTAAATATCCGTTTAAGTTATTTTTAATACCATTAATGTCGGTGTAATATACTATCCAAAAATAGGTTCCAGCAGTGCTACCTTGTCCATTCCATTCTATCATTGGGTTTTGGGTTTCAAACACTTTACTGCCCCAGCGGTTATAAATAATTGTGTTCATTGAAACAATTCCTTTGCTAGTTATCGGAACAAATAAATCATTGACCCCATCATTATTAGGGGTAAAAATATTGGGCATTTCAAGAGTAATTTCACACGCTTCTTTATATATTAATATTGTATTAGTGAAAGAACAGTTATTTACTGTAACCTTAACCCAATAAGTGCCTTGTTGGGTAACGCTAAAAGTTGGGCTTGTGGAATTATCCTGCCATAAGTAGGTTGCATTTGCAACTGTGGCATCAAGTATTATAGTCTCTCCTTGGCAAAGGGTAGTGTCGCTGCCCAAGTTAACTGTTCGAAATTGACATAGTTCTTCAACCGTAAAATCATCGAACCACATAGAATACTGCGCAAAACCTCCACTTAAAATATTAAATTTATGGTTTCCGGCAGACATAGTAACCGTAAAACAATACTGTGTCCATGTTGTTCCAACAGGCACAAGCACATCCTGCCCTACCTGACTCCCATCAACCCCAAAAGAAAAATGCGCATTAGCAGTATTTTGCCCTGAGGCTCCTTGCCCCTGAGGGCCTGCGTACCAAACGCATAATTTAATTTGTTCGCCTCCAATAAAATTTACATTATCTGTATTAATTTGATCTCCTGCGGCATAAAAATACACATATCCAGTACCACTGTGTGCCCCAATTGCACTGGCATAACTGGTAATATTATCAAAAGTGCAGCCCTTATCTCCAACCACAAATACAGGATGTATGCCATCAATCACTCTTCCGGCATCATTATTACACGTGTATTCGGTAGGGCAATGACAACCCGTAGTTAAGCCTGATTCAAAATCTGAATTAGAAAAAATTTGTGCTTGAACCACAGTAATAAAAGAGTTTAGCAAGCATATTAATAAAATGAGTCCACTCCGAAAACAGACAAAACCAAAAAAGCCTCTTTTGACGACCTTTTCATTTTTCTCAATTAGCTGATACTCAGGCATCACCGAATCTCTAAAAATGAAAATCTCATCCAAAATAACTCTTTTTGTGAAAATTGCCTGTTTTCGGAGTGGACTCAAGTGTTTCATAATAAGAGGATTACCTATCTAACCAAGTTTTAAATTCGCTTACTTTTTCGCGGCTTACCACTGCATCTCGCTCTTTTAAGTGTTTTAATTGCAATAATAAGCGACTGTTGCTAAAAGCCACAATATCTTCAATGGCATCAATATGCGCCAAGTATTTTCGGCAAATTCTAAAAAAATGACTGGGGTTAATCAACGCTTGTACTTGCTCCAAGGTATAGTCTAGCACATACGAACGGGCATCGTTGGTTTTTATAAACGTGGCCTTATCCTGGCTGTAAAAGTACAGCACGTCTGCCACGGCAACAGATTTAAGATGAACGCCCACTTTAATTACAAACCTAGTTTTATAATCTTGCTGCATCATTAACCGGGCATCCTCCATTTGAACTACTGCCTTATCCGAATTAAAAACCGAATGCATTTGATTGTATTTTTCAAGGGCTAAAACAAGTTCTTCCTCATTAATTGGTTTAAGCAAATACCCAATACTGTTTAGCTTAAAAGCCTCCATGGCATATTGATTAAAAGCAGTAATAAAAATTACAGGGCACGCTACTTTTATAATGTCAAACACTTCAAAACTAAGGCCATCGCCTAATTGAATATCCATTAATAATAAATCGGGTGCAGGGTTATTTGCCAACCATTTGGCGGTATTTTTAACCGAATCCAACTGAGCCAAAACAGTAAGACCTTGCCGCTCCAATAGCATTTGCAAATGGGTAGCAGCAGGCTTTTCATCTTCTACAATTACAACTTTTTTAACTAAGCTCATTCTACTGTAAGTAAGGGCAGTTTTACAATAAACTCATTGCCATCATCTACTATTATTACTGGGGTATCTGATAGTAGTTGGTAGCGTGCTTTAATATTGGTTAAGCCAATATTAGAATTATCACCAGGTAATACCTGCTTTTGAGCAATTTTATTCTTCACGCAAATCATCTCTCCTTCGGCAAATACGCTAATTACCAAAGGGTTATCTTCGGTAATTTCGTTATGCTTAATGCAGTTTTCGATAAGCATTTGCAGCACCATTGGGGGTATGTATTTATTCTTAGAATTATTGCTCAATTCAATTTCAACATGAAACCTATCTTCAAATCTTATAGATTGCAAGAAAATGTATGAATCAAGTGTTTTTAATTCTTCCTCCACAGTAACTACTTTGTTTTTGCCCGAGGCAAGCACCGAACGATACACATTAGAAAGCTGCCCCACATACTTGGCCGCTAAATCCTGATTTTGGTAAATAAGCGAGGTAAGCGTATTAAGGCTATTAAACATAAAATGAGGATTTACCTGACTTTTGAGCATCTCAAAATTAGCCGTTAGTACTTCACTCTTCATTTGAACTTCTTGCAAAGCCAACGTTCTCCAGGCATACAAAAACTGCTTTAGGTACATGGCACTTATTACCAAAACTGAAATGCCTGCTGTAAGGGTTAGTATTACAGGGCTATTATCTGTAATGTTAATGCCTATTGCCATAACAAATATTTTTTTTAAGGCAAGCATTGCCAGCACCGAATAAACAGCAGATGCAAAAATTCCAAGGGCCAACCTTTTTCCTGGGTCTTTTAACCATGTATAAACCTTATCCATAAGATGCGACACATACGCATTGCCAAACCACATTACCAGCCAAATTATATAAGTGATTAAAAACCGCTTCCATGCATACTCCCATTCCTGAGGATAGTTCATTCCCATTAAATAGGCCATAATGGATGATAACAAAAATATCAGCAGTAGCTCTTTACCTATTTTTTTTAATTTCTGTTTACTCATTTGGGCTCTAATTTACTACTTAGTTGATGAACTGCATTTTGCCAGCATTGATTCTACTTGTGGTTTGCCCCAGGCTGGCAATATACCTCTTCCCTGTGCTTCTTCTTTTTCAAATATTTTTTTAGCCTCACTAAACTTTTGGCAAGCCTCACTGGTTCCGCTACCAAAAAACTGGGCAGTACCATACAGCATTTGCGCCATTAGCAAATTTACCCGTGGGTTCTGGTCGTCCAAAAGGCTTGCTTGTTGTAAAAAACTGGCCGATTTCATCGAGTATTCCTGCCCCCTTGTGGCAGGGTCAACGCTTATGCGCATCATAGTAGAAAAACCTTTTAATGCTAATATTTCTACCCTATCAGCTTTTTTAAATTTAGTCGATTTTTCTAGCATTCCATCGGCTGTATCTAAATAGCTGTCCCATTTTGTTAAATCTTCCTCAACGGTGGTCATTATTATATAGCAATAAGCTGCATAATAATACGGCAACCATTTATTTTTTTCGGCAGCTCCTATCCGCTCAAATTTATTGGCTACGGCCTGTCTATCTATTTGCGTTTCTGCCTTGTGCATCTGTTTCAGTGTGCTTTCCATGGCTGCTTCATAACCTCCTTTGGTAAATGAAAACAGAAAAATGCTTAGGATGGTGAGTGTGTATATTAGTGTATTTTTCATTTTTATTTGTTTTTTTATGTAATATTTTCCATAATTAGGAGCTTCTTCACTCATAACCGTCATTACGAACCCCATCCTAAGTTCTAATATTTAAGTTGATGGATGAAGGGGTGAAGTAATCTATTAAATAATAACCACGTGATCAACTATAACAGATTGCTTCATCCCATTTACAATGTTGAAATTTTTAAATTAGTGCAGGGATTCGCAATGACGTTTAATTATTAATCTATTTCAATGGCCAGCTTCACATTTTTGTCAGTAATCGTAAATACGGCCTCCTCATAATCAGGTGGTCCAAACCTGCTTTTGCCGTCCATCGAAATACCATAAGGCTCTACGGGTATGCCCATAAAATTAGTGTCAAGTTCTCCATTCTTGTTTTCATCGTGCATTACTCTTACCGTATAATTTCCGTTAGGTACTTCAAATTCAAAAATCATTTCGCCTTTTTTGGCACCTTTAGATTTGTTTACAAGAGGTTTACCCAAAAATGTTGCTTTGGAGTTACAAACTGCTACCCCTACATTTCCTTTAGTAGATTGTATGTTAGTAACTTTTACAACTAATTTGTGCGTTGTTTGTGCGCTGCTTAGCCCGTAGCATCCCGCTACGATGGCTAATGTTAAGAGTAGTTTTTTCATAATTTATTTGTTTAATTGTTTGTGTCATTGCGAGTGCAGCGAAGCAATCTGTTATATTGTTAGGGATTGCTTCGTGCCTCGCAATGACGGTTAAAGTGATCTTAATTGGTTTAAAGTAGCCTCCTTGCTAAAGGTTATAAATACCCCCACAAAAAGAAATCTTGGTGCAGGTAACTCATTTGCTTGCCCTATATAGTTTCCTTGGCTATTAGGTGCCTCGCTGTAGGTATATCCGAAAATATTATCTCTGCCCAACACATTGGTTACACTGCCATATACAATAATGCTTTGGGTTGCCAGGTAGCTAACACTCAGGCTTAGATCTATGTAAGCAGGTGTTAGCTCTCCATTAAATTCAGGCGTATTAGGATTGTTGTAAGTTCTTGGAGATGCCACCGAAAATGTACCGCTAAACTGTGTTTTTAGGCTATTTACCCAATATTTGGATACAATAGATAAATTATGCGAGGAAGCAAAGGTAGGAACCGCTATGGTTGGAAAATCTCGATAGTCCCTTTCGGTATCCAAAAACGAGTAAGAAACCCAGTAATCCATATTTTTAATAGTTTTATTATCTCTCCAAAAAAGGTCTATCCCTTTTGCATATCCTTCTCCTGTATTAGTATATGCAGCTGGGTTAAATTGGTCGTTCGAATCAAACTTTGCCAAATCTCTATAACGCTTTAGGTAGCCTTCAATTCTAAATGTTTGATTTGGGTTAACCACTTGATAGTTTAAAATTAGGTGGTCTGCTTTTTCAAAATCGAGGGTGTTATTTATACGAAGTAAATCATCGGTAGCTGCTTGTTGAAAGCTACCTCCTGCTAAAGCCACCTGTGCATTTTCGCCTGTTTTATAGGCCAATGATACACGAGGAGCAATGTAAGCCCGGTTATTTAGGCTGGTATATTCTACCCTGCCTCCTACTCTTGCCAACAAATTATTTGAAAAATAAATATCGGCTTCGGCAAAGCCAGCAATAAGTGGGTTTTGGTAACTCTGCCTGTTTTCAAAGCCATCACTTTCTCTCTTATACGCTTGTTCACTTTCTGAATAAAGTAACTCTGCACCCGTATTTAGGCTTATTTTGTTAGTAATATCACCACTAAAAACAGATTTAAGATGAACTCCTTTGGTGGTTTCTTTTACTTCTTCGTTTTTCAAGGTAATATCATCGGTATTTAGGGTATAGGAAACGCCTGTTTTATAGGACCATGAATCGCCCAATGTATTTTTTAACGAGGCATTCCCATATACATAATTATTCTTGATAGTAACCAATGTTTTTTCTGTTGGATTTAGCAAGTCGTACCAGTACATACTAAGCTGATTAGTAGAAATATTGCCATATACTTTTAACATTCCGTTTGTACCAACTTGCTGGCGTGCGGCCAAATTAGCTTGTATTGTTTCCGATGGCTTAACCCAATCTACCGACTGCGATACCACACTGTTATAAGGTGCCATATTATAATAAGCTCCTTGCACTGCCAGCGAAGATTTAGCCCCTGATTGTGTGTGGCTTAATTCGGCACCAATGCTCATTAAGCTTAAATCGGTACGGGTTTGAGTGGATTTTTCTTTAGTGTTGAGGATAAGCGCAGAAGATAATGCCTGCCCATATTCGGCCGAGTATCCCCCTGTGCTAAAACTTGTACCACTAAACATAAAAGGCGAGAACCGGCCACGTGTGGGCGTATTAGGAATGGTAGTAGAATAAGGGCTTAACACTTGCAACCCATCGATAAAGGTTTTGGTTTCCGAACCATCGCCTCCACGCACAAACAGGCGACCTTCCTCCCCCACTGTTTGTGTGCCGGGTAAGGTGTTTAAAGCTCCAGCAATATCGGCAGTAGCTCCGGCAGTGGTAACGATATCCAACGGTTTTAGCACTTCGCTTTTAGTGCCAACACCTGCTTCAAACGTACCTGCCGATATGACTACCGCCTCCATTTTGTTAATTGACTCTTTGAGTGAAAAGTCGATGTTGTTATTTGCTTTGAGTGTTATTTTTTGAGTTAATTCTTCATAACCTATATAGGTTGCTATTAAAACCACTCCGCCTGTAACAGTAGTCTCAAATGTATATTTTCCATTTACATCAGTGCTTGCACCATCATAGGTATCCTTAATAAATACATTGGCTCCAATTAGAGCTTCGCCCGATTGGCCGATTACCGTACCGGTAATTTTTGTTTGGGCTAATAGTGTTGAGCTTAATAGAAATAATAAGACCAACGTGTTGATTATGTTTCGTGAGGATATAAACCAGAGAGTTGTGTTTCGTGAGGACACGAACCAAGGAGTTGTACGATTGATATATTGTATTGCTTTCATAACAATACAAAGGATTGGGAATTAACTGAGGTTAAAAAAAAAGAGTTACTGAACTGTAGGATTAGGAGGATGAGCTGTAAAGTTTATCCTTAATTGGATTAATTAATGCAATTAAAGCACAAACGAGACGCTCTAGTTTAAATTATCCTCCTCAATTCCTTTAAACGAACCTCGCTATAGGTAAGTGTTTTTACGGTTTCGGAGAGTTTGGTAGAGACTTGACTGGTGTCTTTAATATCTGTTTTTTGGCTGTGAATAGCATTCAAAATCGTAACTTTAGCAACT
>JALSJD010000117.1 GCA_026989535.1 Cyclobacteriaceae bacterium | reverse complement strand
GCTAGCGGACAGCGATGTTTTTGCAACGAAGTAGACGCATTAATAAATGCACATTTTGAAAAAAACAACTACTAAAAATGGCATAAATAATGGGTTTTCAAAGCTTGAGATTGGTTTTGGGTTCATTTTCAAAATGTTTATGAATAGTTCAGGTTAGAAGTAGGTAAGAAAAGTAAGTTTTTTTTCAAAATTATGCCCCCCAAATAAACGCTTCGGAAATCTGTGGTTAAGTGCTTAAGCACATGCAAAGAAAAACAACCACTTACGTCATTCCTGCGCAGGAATGACGATTTCTATTTTACTTTTCTTTTTAATATAGGTTAGGGGGTTTACACAAAATGGTTTAAACTAAAACGACAAAATGTTATGCACCCATTCAAACTCTTACCCAGTAGTTTCTCTTGAAGAACAGATTTTTCTTTACCAATACGATTATTTTATTCCCGTCTCAATTTAAGCATTTTATTTGAATAAATAGAGCCAATAACCAATAATAATAAAAGTGTAAGTATAACGCAAGGAAATTGATTTTGGTTGGTGTTTTTTAGTAAAATAAAGGTATCTATAAATTCTCTTTTTTGGACTGTTGTTCCCCAAATTAGAAAAACTGAAGCAATTACTAAAACTATAAAACCTATTAGTCCAACTTCTTTCATAATTCCAGCTAAATATTTAATCACAGCACCTTCAGCAGGGATTTTTTTTCTGGATTTCTTCTTTTTAGACATAAAGAAAGACTTCTTTGTAAAATAACCACAAAAGTTATTAATCACAAAGAAGAATAACTGTTTAGATGGCGTTTTTCTTTAGATGAGATATTTATTACAACAGGTTGGTGTGTCAAAAACAGCCTTTATTCCGTTTGTAACGGAAAAATTTTAACGGGCTCAAACGCCTCGTCTTTTAGCGATACGAAGTAATGATGAAAGGTATCTTTTTTATCAAACTCACCATCTCGATTTACGTCTTTAATGGTTCTAAAATAAATGCGGTTTGCAGCCGTTATTAGTTCCCAATCGAGCAACTGATACCCATCAGGACTAAGTTTTACGAACTTAGTTCCTTCTGAATTAGCTATGTAAAGCGAAACTACATCTTCGTTGGTTAATTTATGATCCAAATTGGTATCATTATCTATTACTTCTAATAAAATAACATCGGCAATAGCATGCACAAAATAGAAACTTCTAATTTTAATTTGGGCTGTTGTTAGTGCTCGAATATGGATGGAGTCGATATGCTGAAACTTAATATTGTCAATATCTCCACTTATCGACTGACCATTAAAGTAACCTACTGAAAAAGATTCGTTACTACTGCTACCGGAACCGATGTAAATCTTTGAGCCTCTCTCATAACTATGCGTTTTCCCTACTACAAAAAGCAGGTAATTGGTGCTATCAAAGTGAATGGGCAGATTGGCCATAGTAACAGCAGCAGTATCAACTATTAACCCTTTTGCTGTTGAATTCTGCGTATAAACTACTTTAGGTTTATCTGTATTTTCGCAAGCCAATGCAATAATTACGAATAGCGTAAAAAGCGGTATATTTTGTTTCATTTTATAATAATATCATATTTAGCCAATAAACCCATTACCCCTTTTTGTGAGAATTTGGCTTTTCTTATTCGGTTTGCTTCAGGGTCGATAAAATAATTAGTAGAACTGCTTAGGTCTGCCTTTTCAAGATTCGTTTGGTCGAAGAGGGCTCCTCTAAAATCGCAGTTTATAAAGTTAGCAGCGGTTAGGTCTGTTTCTGCAAAATCAGCTTCTTCGAGCAAACAGTTATTTATTTCAATTTTAGGGAGTTTGAGTTGATAAAAAGAAGCATAACTAAGCATACAATAGGCAAACCGAAAATTGAGTAAAAAGGGATTGGCTTCTGAAAAATTAATGCCTAGCAGTTTACAATGCTTAAAACTAACATCTTTGAATGAGGTGTTTTTAACCACTACAGAGCTTAAATCACAATGCTCGAAGGCACACTCGATAAAGGTAAAATTCGAAAAGTCTTGTTCTCCAAACGCAGAATGTTTAAAAGTACAATTATTATATTCTCCTTGGGTTAAGGCTTCTAGCTTTTCAAAAAGTTGATTATCTATGGAGGTCATTAATCAAAGGTAAATAAAACGGTTGTAAATCTACTCTGAGAAATTCTGTGTTTCTTTATCCTGAACTATTTATGCTATCACTCCGTAAAAATTTGTTTTTGAGCAAGTTTTGCCCGAAGACTGAAGTTTACGAAAAATGGTTCCTTTTGTGTAAATTATAAATTTAACATAGCTCACGGTTTAAACCGTGGGCTATGTTAGCAAACTAAACCACAGAAATGGTTTTAAATAAACATTATAATAGGCTAGATTTATTCCATAAAATATATCATACGAGAGTCAGATTGCTGTTATTTTTTTGGTCTGACTATCGCCCGACCTTGATTACCTTGTTAAAAAAACAACTGACTTTTGTTTGCAGCTACGCTGCGTTAGGAATTATACAGGTTAGGGACTCAGTTATGCCTAATTTATCTTCTACTACAACCATTGTTCTTAAAAAAAGCGGTGCTACAACTTATAATAATAAATTTAAACCGCCTAATTTCGCTATTATTATGGAATTCGAAAAATACCAGGCAGCAGGCAACGATTTTATTATTATCGACAATAGGTTAGGGGTATTTCCAAAAAAGAGGCCGGTTATTGAAAAATTATGTAGTCGAAAATTTGGCATTGGCTCTGACGGGCTAATCTTAATTGAAAACTCAACCAATAGCGAATTTGAAATGGTATTTTATAACCCGGATGGATCTCAAAGCCTTTGTGGTAATG
>JALSJD010000116.1 GCA_026989535.1 Cyclobacteriaceae bacterium | reverse complement strand
GCCTCTGGTATGCTAAAAATGAAAAAAGTATCGTCCAAGGAATCTGCCGAAGTAACAAATGCCATTAACCAGCTCTTAGAAGACTGGATACCATATATTCATACCATAACTGCAGATAACGGAAAGGAATTTGCAGGGCATGAAAAGGTGGCTGAACAACTTAATATTGATTACTCCTTCGCACACCCATATCACTCTTGGGAAAGAGGCTCCAATGAGAATTTAAATGGGCTTGTAAGACAATATTTTGCCAAAGGGTCCGACTTCTCTCGCATTACTCAAATCGATATTCAAACAGTAGAAAACAAGCTAAATAATAGACCTCGAAAAAGGTTCAACTATGAAAACCCTATATTTGTTATGAATCAATTATTGTTTAACGCAGAAGTTGCATTTGTGACTTGAATTCAGCGAACCATTTGTCTATGATAATTTACCTTTCATTTATTTTTGCATTCTTTACTTTTATTATACCTGCCCCCCCCACAGGCAAAATAATTATTGAACGCTCTATTGAGTTTCATGACCCCAATAATACATGGGCAGAATTACAAGCTCACCTTGAATTTACCGAAACCCGGCCAGGTAAAGATGACAAGTACACTTGGGTTGAAATTGACAATTTGCGTGGCAATTTTTGTATGATGCAAGAGGTAAAAAAAATGCATGTTGAGCGACATATAAAACTAGACTCTTGTTTTTACAATATTGATGAATATGAAGAACTAACCGATAAAGAATTTGATGAGTATAAACTTAATGATAAAAGAAGCTTTTTTATACGTAATTATTATATGTATTTATGGGGTTTACCTATGAAATTGAATGATGCTGGCACTCAAATAGCCAAAGAGGCTAAACGCACAAAATTTGATGGCAAAGAAGCTTATGAAGTAAAAGTTACCTATGAGCAATCAACAGGTAGTGATATTTGGTTTTTTTACTTTAACCCAAAAAATTATGCGATGATTGGTTACCGATTTTACCATGATTTAGCTAAAGGAGATGGCGAATATATTTTGCTAACAGGCAGCGAAATAGTGTTTGGACTAAATATACCAAAAACCAGAAGCTGGTACACCCACCAAGACTCAACCTTGCTAGGTACTGATATTTTAACTTCATTTAGCGAGCTTAAACATGCGCATTATTAATTAAAACTTTTGAAAACATCTAGGTATATTCGGTTTGGTATAATTTTAGGCATTAGCCTTATTATTTATATTGGTTTACTACATGTATTAATTCTATACGAATCCATACACCCAGAAGCGGGTATTAATAATTGGCATAATGCGATATGGTGGTCAATAACTACCTTAACCACCGTAGGCTATGGCGATTTAGTGCCAATCACTACCACAGGAAGGGTGATCGGTTTTATATTTTTAATTGCGAGTTTTTCTATTTATGCAATTCTTATAGGTTTAATTTCGAGTATTATGAGTAAATTAAGAGAAGAAAAAAGATTGGGTTATGGCGGCACCAAATGGAAACACCATGCCGTAATTGTAGGGTGGAACAAGTTTGCACAATCAGTGATAAAACAATTGTTGAGTGCAGGTAAAAAAGTGGTAATTATCACCAATCAAAAAGATGCCATCGATTTTATACATGAGAATTACCCTGCTAATAGCGTGTTTGGGATGCACTCTGAGTTAAAAACTCCAGAGGTCTTGGATAAGGTAAATATTGCTAAATCATCGGCTGTATTTGTAAACTTAGAAAGCGATACTGAAAAATTAGTGTTTATGCTAAACACTAAAAAAATATATGCAAATCTTAATTATATTACCACCCTGGATAATTCGGATTTAAAGCCAACCTTGCTTGAGGCTGGTGCAACCTACGTGCTTTCTAGAACTGAAATAGCAGCAAAACTTTTGGCTTCTTATATTTTTGAACCAGATGTTGCCGCTTTTAATGAAGAGATAATTGCGGTGGCTGAATCAGAACAAATGTATGATATGAAGCAATACCGGGTAACAGAAGACAACCCGTATAACGGCAAGTTTTACAACAAGGTGTTTTATGATATAAAAGAAGAGTGTAATGCCATATTAGTAGGTATTGTGCAATGTAATAACGGAGAAAAAAAGCTTATTAAAAACCCTGAAACACCTATTACCATTACCAAGGACGATTATTTACTAATGCTCATAAATGGCAAGGCTGAAAAACTAGTAGATAAAGTTTTTCAGGTGAAAGAAGGGTTTGAAGAGTAGCTTAAAGCCGAGCTAGTGTGGTAATTATTAATTCATCTACCACTTTGGCATAATCTTTAGAAAATTCTCCTTTGGTTCGGTTTGCAATAATGGCATTTAAGCTTAGCATTTCGTGCCCCATTAATTTTGCCAACGCATAATAAGCGGCTGTTTCCATTTCAAAATTGGTCAACCAAAACCCATCTTTATGAAATTGGGATAAATCTCTTACCAACTTAGGTAACCTAAGAGGTAGCCGTATTTTACGACCTTGTGGCGCAAAAAAACCAGGGCTGGTAATGGTATTGCCCTTAATCATGTCGAATCCCAGTTGCTTCATTAGCTTGACCGAACCTTTAGATAAGTAAGGCGTAAAACCCAATCCGGTTTCTTTTTGAATTTCCTCAACAAGCATTTGTTCCCGAGCTGTATGCTTAAAATTATAAAAATAGTTGAGCGTATCTAACCCTAAACCATACTCTGAAGCAATAAAAGAACCCACAGGAATGTCTTCTTGAATGGCACCCGAAGTGCCAATTCGCACAATTTTAAGCTTTCGTTTTTCTTTTTTAACCTCTCTGGTTTTAAAATCGATATTAACCAACGCATCGAGCTCAGTCATAAAAATTTCGATATTATCAGTACCCATTCCAGTACTAATTACGGTAATTCTTTTGCCTTTGTAAGTACCTACATGCGTAATAAACTCACGCTTGTTCATTTCAAACTCAATTTTATCAAAATACTTACTTATGCCATATACCCGGCTAGGGTCGCCCACCGCAATTACTGTATCTGCAATATGCTGAGGTTTAAGATTTAAATGATAAATACTACCCTCTTTGGTAATAATTAATTCCGATTCTGAAATTCGTGCCATTGGTCTAACTATGCTAAAAAAAATAAATGTAATAATTATTTTACTTCCGAAGCAGGATTACCGAATAAAACCGCATTTTCTTTTACGTGAGATACTACCACCGAACCCGCTCCAATTCGAGCTCCTTTGCCGATTTTTATTCCTGCAACAACCGTAACGCCAGAGCCAATAAATACTTCGTCTTCAATTATTACCCCATTATTTATATTGGCTCCTACACCAATTTGAACATAGTTTCCTATGCGAACACCCTGATCTATAGCTACTCTGGCATGAAGCAAGCAATGGTTGCCAACTTTAATATTAGACCCTAATATTACCCCTGCATTTATAAAGTTACCATGTCCAAAATTAGCAGATTCGGCCATTATAACATTTGAATGAATGGCGTTAATAGGCATCATTTTTCTATTTTTAACCAAATTAGAAACGATAGATTTACGAATTTCATTTTCATCAACGGCTACAAAGGCTTCGCACTCATCTCCTATAATTTGCAGCAAACTCTCCTCATCTGTAAATCCAAGTACCGACACTTCATCAATTTGCGAATCATGTAATTCTTCATTATCATCTAAAAAGCCATAAACAAGCACTTTATTGCTATTAAATATTTCCATGGCACTTTTACCAACGGGGCCTGCGCCTAAAATCAATACCGGTTTCTCCATTTCTTTTTTTGCAAAAATAATCAACCCATACTATAGAATACATCTAACCAAGACTTCTATTTAAATTTATACTACCTGCTTTCGCTTAACAGGTTTGTTCATAAGTACGATTAGCACAAGTACAATAGGTATAAACGCCACTTTATAACGAGCCAGCGTGCCAAAGTTTGGTGTTGAAAGCGCAAGAAAAACAGCGAGCATACTCACATACGAAACCGAGACGAAGAGCAGACTAAAATTTGCTCCGACTTCTTTCCAGTTAGTTACATACACCCCTCTTATAAATAGCCCTAGCAATAGCCAATTTTCGAGCACAACTATTATATACATAGGCTTAAAACTATAAAACCATAATGGCATTACTAAAGAAGCTATAAGTGCTTGGGGTACATTTATTAACAACCAAAGCCAGTCTGAATTTGCAGCATAAAAATGAATGGCACTTGCTTGCGTAGATTTTGCTAAAAAGGCTTCGTTGTTTCCAATAATCACACCTAAAATAGTATCGAATTTTAAATTTGGATGTAAAAACCCTGCGAGCACAAATCCTGTTATTAACAGTATTGCAAAGGCGAAAATTTGCCATACTACTGTTTTTTTACTAAAGCTAAAAATTAAACTAATGCCATAAAGCAGTAAAATTACCAAAAGTACAGCGGCATAATAATACTTAATGGCAAACAATAAATAGAAGCCCAACAACAAGGCAATAATGTTGTGGTATTTCTTTTTATTTAGCATTTGCATAAAGCTTGCAATAAGCCCAAAAATAAGCCCAACAGCAAGCGACTCTTTTAAAATACCAGACGACCAAAAAACAAAGCTGGGCCAAATAAATAATGCTACACCTGCTGCTGTTCCAAACTTAAAACTCGTATTAACCCAAGAAGCAAACTTAAACAAACCCCAAAACGAAGCAAAGGAAAAAAACAATGAAGTAAGCCAATAATTATGATTAGTAAATACGTTTATAAGGGCTACTATTTTAACCATTAAAGCAGCTCTTGGTTGAAATGGATAGGCAAACCCTTCCAACAAACTATAATTACTTTTAAAGTATAGCTCGTAAAAGTTATCTGTAGTTGAAAAGGCAACTTTTCCTAAAATTTTTGCTTGATCAAAATAATTCCAAGTGTCGCCTCCTTGGTAATAATAGGTATATACAAGCCCCACGGCTATGCCTGCGCCTAATTTCAACATCAACGCAGGAAAATAGAATTTCTTTAAAATGCCAGGCTCAACATTTTTATAGTGGTAGCCTACCAAAAAGAGTATCATAAAAATGCCTAAGGCTTCTCTCACTTACTCTTTAATAAGGTTAAAACCAATGCCACAATTTAAGCATCTTTTGGGTAGGCAACTTTCGTTGTACAATTCAATTAATCCTTGCGCATCGCCTCCGTTTTTTGGGCTTATTCCAACCTGCTGCCAAACCGCAATAATTCTATTACGCTCGGGCTTTAGCGTTTCGAGTAATGTTAACGCCTTGGTAATATATAATTGATTATCGTTAAATAACCCATAAGCCATTAGCAAAGGAGCTACTACATTAATTTTAAGCAAATCGATACTTGAGGCTCCAAATTTGGGCACTTTCTGGGCCGCTTCTTTATCAAATCGATAATGTGTGTTCCAATAGATTGAGGTTTTAAAAACATCCGCTTTTAACAGGTGTGCTTCTTCCATAAAAAAGGAAAACAATGTAGTTGAGTTAGCAAGCAAGGCTGCAACCTGAGCCAAACGTAGCGTTGGAAAATTAGAAGGCCGAAGCCTCATAAATTTCCAGTTTTCAACTGTTAGTTTTGGTGATAAACTATGTTTATGTCCTAAAAAATTAAACTCCTCTTTTAATTTTTTAGGATAGCCCTTTTCGCCAGACTTAAGCAAGCTGCTCATGCCAAATAGCAAGGCTTCTATCTTAAAAAGGTTGGTATTATACTTTTTAATGAGTTTATACGGTAACGAAAAAGCTAAATCATAAAATGCTTGCCCGTTCACTTTCATTCCCATTTGTTTCATCAACAACCTGTAGGCTACTTCTTCCCAATCGCCTTTTGAGTTCGTTCGTTCGTTAAGTACGAGTGTTGCTTTTCGCTCTAAACGCTTAACCAAGGCACGCTGAACCACTTCTTGTTTAATAATGGCAGGCACCTGTTGCCATTGAGAGCTGCAAGATACAGGCTGCAGATTGTCTAGTAATTGAGAAACCTTTTTAAGCAAATTCTCTTCTACCAGTGTTCTTAAAACAAGTGTTGGTAAGGTTGTGCCATCTTCACGCTTAACTTCCTTATCGTTTTCCCAAACAACATGTAGCACAACCTTATTATAGGCTTTGTCTTGTTGATGCTTATGCGTGTTCCAATCACCGCTTTTTACGTGAATTTCCACATCCCCATTCCACTCTACATTGTCAATTTTTAGCTTAGCCTGCTCAAAATCAGGGCCCGCATTATTATTATGAATACCGGGCTTTAATACTTGAATTAGCTCGCCCGATTGGGCAAAAGCATTCGCTATCTTATAGTACTGGTGTTGCCATATAAAATGTAATATATTCTCCCGCATTCGGTTTAGCAGAATAATTGTAAATACGATTTCATTTCTTCTTGAATTTCTTTGGCTTTTTGCCCTGCAACCTTTGCAAAATCTTTACCATCGGATGCATAAATTATTCCACGCGAAGAGTTTACCAACAAGCCAACCTCTTTGGTTAAAGCTGCCTCAGATACCTCCTTTAAACTGCCTCCTTGAGCACCAACACCTGGCACCAACAAAAAGTGATTAGGCACCAAATCTCTAATTTTTTTCATTTCTTCTGGGTGGGTTGCCCCCACCACATACATTAGTTGGTCGTCTCCAGCCCATTTGCTCGAAGTGGTTATCACTTGCTCATAAAGTGGCATACTACCCTCACTTACATATAATTTTTGAAAATCTTCGCTCCCTTTATTAGAGGTATAGGCTAACAAAATCACCCACTTACCCTCATTTCGAATGCCATTAGATTGTAAAAAAGGAGTCACAGAATCTTTTCCCATATACGGTGCAACGGTAATAGAATCAAACGACATATTTTCGAAAAAAGCCCTGGCATACATCGCACTGGTATTACCAATATCTCCTCGCTTGGCATCGGCTATGGTAAAACATTCTTTCGGAATGTACTCAATGGTTTTTTGCAAACTTTCCCAGCCTTTTGCCCCTTGCGATTCGTAAAAGGCAATATTAGGTTTATAAGCTACTGCAAACTCAGCCGTAGCCTCAATTATTTGTTTATTAAACTCAAAAATAGGATCCTCAGTAGTTAATAAATGGGCGGGTATTTTTCTTATATCGGTATCTAACCCCACACATAAATAGGAGCTTTTTATTTTAATTTGATGAATGAGTTGCTTTTTATTCATAATACAAAGTACGATAAAAAACAACAGGATAAACAGTAGCTCTCAGGAAAATACAATAGTGAAGTACTGCTACCCCATTAAAGGAAGCCTCTATTAATTGATTCGCATGCCTAAAACATAAATTTATCAGATAACTTACCGTCATTGTCGGGCGTAAGACCCGAAAATCTCCAATCTCAACCGAGGTTGAGTATAATTTTATCCAATTACAACGATACCTTTTTAGCTGTTTTTTTTACTCGGATAGCAATAAAAAAACCTCCAAAAAATCGTCCATCCAAATTCTTCGTTGGTTATATTTGTTAAGAAGAAAAAGCACACAGTGAGTTTAAAGAAAAAGAAAATATTGGATCTGGTAGAAGACAACTATGTATTTGCATCGGTGCTTCATCATTTTGGTATTAATTTTTACGATTACCCTGAGCAAAACCTTGCGCAAGTATGTGCTAAAAAAGGGCTTAAACCAGAGCTTATAATTGCAGGTTTAGAAGATGTAGTTGACGATGATTATGAACATCTTCAATATTTAATGAGCCTGCCCGTTGATTTGGTTATTGCCTATCTTCGTCATAAGCACTTTTCGTTTATTAAGCACACACTGCCTTATTTAGCCAAGCTTATTGATAGCTACCCAACCATTAACAAACCTTCTGTTATTAACGATATCCGAACACTCTTTCCGTTATTTGTCGAAGATTTTATTAAGCATATACACCACGAAGAGGCCGAAGATTTTAATTTTATTGAAGAAATTGATTTAGCTATTAAAGGAAGATTATGTTTCTCGAAATTATTTTTTAGCTTAAAATCCTCCTCTATCAAATCCATTGCCGCGGAGCATTATGATGAGCAAGAAGATGTAATGGCAGGCATTCGGAAATTAACTAATAATTACCAACTAGAAGCAGGCTCACCGGTACTTTTAAAAGTTATTTACTCGGAGTTACAATCATTTGAAAAAACATTAATTATTCATGCCCAAATAGAAAACGAAGTGCTGTACCCGAAAGCATTACTACTCGAAAAAGAATTATACAAACTCATGTCAAAACAAGCCTGCCTTAACTAAGTGGGTAGGTTATTGGCCATAGATTACGGACTTAAGCGCGTTGGCCTAGCCGTTACCGACCCTTTGCAAATTATTGCCACCGCACTAGAAACCGTGCCAGCCAAGCAGGCACTCAACTTTTTAATAGCTTATTGCAAAACCGAAAAAGTAGATGCTTTTATCGTAGGCAATCCTCGCAATCTTAATATGCAAAAAACAGACTCCACCGATGGGGCTTATAAATTTGTTGCGCTTCTTAAAAAAACTTTCCCTAAGCACACCGTACATTTGCATGATGAACGGTTTACTTCTAAGATGGCATTAGATGCAATGATTAGGGGAGGATCGACTAAAAAAGACAGAAGAAAAAAAGAAAATATTGACAAAGTAAGCGCCACTATTATTTTACAGTCGTTTATGGAGTCGCAGTCGTTTAATAAATGATATACCCCATTGTTGTTTACGGAGACCCGGTTTTAAAAAAGCGGGGTAAAAACATTGAGAAAGATAAACTTGATGTAAAAAAATTGGCAGAAGATATGTTCGAAACTATGGAAAATGCCAATGGTGTTGGGCTTGCCGCTCCACAAATTGGTAAAAGCATTCGAATGTTTGTGATAGATGCCACACCTATGGCCGAGGAAGGCAATGATAAAGATGACCTTATTGGCTTTAGAAAAGTGTTCATTAATCCTGAAATTATTGAAGAAGTAGGCGAGGAATGGGATTTTGAAGAAGGATGTTTGAGCATACCAGATATACGTGAGGTTATTTATAGGCAAGAGGAGCTCACCATTAGGTATTTTGATGAAAATTGGGTGGAACACGAAGAGACGTATGATGATATAAAAGCCCGCATCATTCAACACGAACACGATCATATTGAAGGAATTTTATTTACCGACCACATTAGTCCTATTAAAAAAAGACTCTTAAAAGGAAAACTTGCTAATATTAGTAAAGGAAAGGTGAAAACAAAGTATCGAATTAAAGCACCTTTAGCCAAATAAGCCACAGGGTTAATGGGCATTCAAATTCGTAGATTTGAGGAGAATTATTTATCAAAAATACATTGAGTTTACAATCTAAATTACCACAGGCAACCACCAGTATTTTTGCCATTATGAGCAAGATGGCAGCAGACCATAATGCGGTTAATCTATCCCAAGGTTTTCCTGATTTTCCGGTTGCACCCGAGCTTATTACACTAGTGGCAACCGCTATGAAAGAGGGCAAAAACCAATATGCCCCCATGCCGGGTTTGCCCATCTTGCGAGAAAACATTGCTGTAAAAATTGAGCATCTTTACGGAGCCACCATAAACCCAGCTACAGAAATTACCATAACTGCAGGGGGTACTCAAGCACTTTTTGCAGCCATTACGGCTTTAGTTCATGAGGGCGATGAAGTTATTATGTTCGACCCTGCCTACGATTCGTACGACCCTGTAATTAAATTAAATAAAGGCATACCCGTTCATTTAGAACTTAAAGCACCCTTTTTTGGAATTAATTGGGAAGAAGTAGAAGCTAATATTTCGCCCAAAACCAAAGCCATTATTATTAACACGCCCCACAACCCAACGGGTGCTGTGCTTAGCAACTTAGATTTACATATTTTAGAAAAACTGGTGGCTAAATATGGGCTCTATGTAATTAGCGATGAGGTGTATGAGCATATTATTTTTGATGGAAAAACACACGAATCCATCTTAAAGTACCCAGCCATTTATGCTAATGGCATTGCTATTTTCTCGTTCGGAAAAACATTTCATGCAACGGGCTGGAAAACAGGCTATATGGTAGCCCCAACCGAGATTACCAAAGAGCTACGCAAAATGCATCAATTTAATGTATTTGCCACCAATACCCCTGTGCAATATGGAGTTGCCGAGTATATAAAAAACGAAGAAAATTACTTGCCGCTCCCTGCTTTTTACCAAGCCAAGCGCGATCGATTTGCTGAACTCCTATCCAGTTCAAGGTTTGAGGCACTTAATTGTTATGGCACTTACTTTCAATTATTTAGTTATGATAAAATAAGCGATAAACCAGATACTGAAATGGCCGAGTGGATGACCAAAGAACACGGTATTGCTACCATTCCAGCTTCTGTATTTTACGAAAACGGAGCGCATATTAATTATTTAAGAATATGCTTTGCTAAATCTGAAGAAACCCTGCAACAAGCGGCTGAAATACTATGCAAGATTTAAACATTGCCTTTATTCAGTTTGATATAAGTTGGCATAACCCAGTGGCCAACCGAAAAGCACTAGAGGTTAAAATTAATGGTATAAATTCAGCGGTAGATTTAATTATTTTGCCCGAAATGTTTACCACGGGTTTTACAATGGCCGTACATAAGTATGCAGAACAAACAAATGGAGCAACGCTTAATTGGATGAAAAAGATGGCTGTAAAAACCAAAGCGGTTATTACAGGCAGTATTATTATTAACGAAGGAGAGCACTATTTTAACAGGCTTTTATGGGTTAAGCCTGATGAATCATACTTGCATTACGATAAGCGCCATTTGTTTAGGATGGCAGATGAACATAGCCATTTTGCTCAAGGCAATAAGCAGCCTGTTTTTGAGTTAAATGGTTGGAGGTTTAAGCCACAAATATGCTACGACTTGCGTTTTCCAGTTTGGAGCAGAAATGTAAACCTAGAATACGATGTACTAATTTACATTGCCAATTGGCCAGCAGCAAGGGTTTTAGCTTGGGATACGTTGCTGCAAGCACGAGCTATTGAAAACCTTTGCTATTGCATAGGAGTAAACAGAGTAGGCATTGATGGCACAGACAAAAGATATAATGGACACTCTGGTTGCTTTAATTTTAAAGGAAATGCCCTTAATGAGTTATCGGAAAAAGAAGAAACTATTTATGTTACATTATCAAAATTAGATTTAGTAAACTACAGAGACTCGTTCCCCACTAACTTAGATGCCGACTCATTTAATATCCATCATTTAACATAGGTTTTTACCATCATTAACTTATATTTAGTCCATTAAAATTGAATAACGTACATTTTAACCGTTTCCAGTATCAATACTCTTAAGTTACAAATCGACAATTTAGTAAATGCAATAGAGGGGTCTTTTGCGATTGTTTTAGATGAAGAATTGAATATAATTTTCTGCAATTCATTCAGTTTAAATTATTTTGGTTTACCAAACGAAAAGATTATTAATAAGCCGTTAACAAGTTTATTTAAAGAGACGAAAGAATTATTAAAAATAACATCAGCACTAAAAAAAATAACAGTAACATTTATTAATGATTCTGATAATAAAATAAATTTCAGCATTTCTCCTCTTTCTGTTATTACGCCTAAAAACGGATATTTACTTGTTGGCAACCTTGTTAAAATAAAAAAAGAGTGGGATGAGAACTTGTTTCAGGTACTTAAGGAAAGCTATACTGAAGTAGGCGAAGCTTTTTTTAAATCAATTACCCGCTCGTTGGCTAAAGTATTAGGAATGAAATATGCTTTTATTGGTGAAATAGCAAATTCCGAATCTCAAAAACCATTGATTAATACCATCGCTTTTTGGGATGGAAATAAATTTAAAAATAATTTTACTTATGAATTAGACAACTCTCCTTGCGAAAATGTAATAAACAAAAAACAGGTTTTGGTATTTGATGATGTGGCTAAATTATACCCCAAAGATAAAGATTTGATCAATCTTGGGGTTAAATCGTATATAGGCACCCCCATTATTTGCAAAAATGGCACCCCCATTGGGCTTCTAGTTGTAATGGATACCAAACCAACACAAATTAGTAAAGAACAAGCCTCCAAACTAAACCTGTTTGCCTCTAGGGTTGGCACTGAAATGGAATGGGTAAAAAATGATGAGCAGCTAAAGGAGCAGGAACAAAAATTTAGAACTATTCTAAGAACATTGCCAAACCCCGTGTATGTACAAAATAACGAAGGTATTTATGAGCATTGTAATACTGCGTTTTTAAATTATTTTAAACTAAAAAGGGCTAGTATTATTAATAAAGAGTTAGACGACCTGCCTCAAGTCATAAAAAATAATGCCATTCTTTCCGTAACGCATAATGACAGAACCAAAGGTATAAACCGAATTGAAAGCAATATTTTATGTGGGAACAACACTACTAAAGAATCTATTATTACTAAATCTCCCATTTTAGATGGGAACAAAACAAAGGTTGGGATTGTAGGTGTTATTCAAGATATATCGGAGATAAAGAATGCCGAAAAAAAGCTGCTGTTAAATGAGGAAAAGTACAGAACCCTGTTTAACACAGCCAACGATGCCTTTTTATTAATGAGTAAAGACACATTTATTGATTGTAACCAAAAAGCACTCCAAATGTTTGGTTGCTCAAAAGAAAGGTTGATAGGCAGTTCTCCTCAACTGTTTTCTCCAAACACTCAACCCGATAAGCAAAACTCTAAAACAAAAGTTTTACAAAAAATTAACGAAGCAATTAGTGGAAAAGCAATTACATTTTATTGGAAACATAAAAAGTACAACGGACAACTTTTTGATGCCGAAGTGAGTTTAAATACCTTTTATTTTAAAGGGGAATTATTAATACAAGCCGTAATAAGAGATGTTTCTGAAAAATATAAGACAAGCAGAGCCATTGAGAAGCAAACATTGCGAATGCAAAAAATGTATGAGCTAACTTCGGATACACATACTCCATTTAAAGAAAAAATTTCTGGTATTTTACAGATGGCTACCGAATCATTGGGGATGCAACTCGGAGGTATATCAAGTATGGAAAACAATCAATACAAGCTGCTTGATTATTATAGCTTAATCGAATTTTCATCAGAAGACATTGATTATTTATGCCAAAATTATTGTGCAATTACCATACAAGAAAACCGGCTTATTGCTATCCCCGATTTTAGCAAATCAATTTACCCAAAATCCAATAAATCTAAGGCATTTCAACTAGAATCATATATTGGTGTTCCTTATTGGGTTAGAGGTAAGCTTAGAGGCACCATTTTGTTCACTTCCTTTTACAGTGTAAATGAGTTTAAATCTTATGATTCCAATTTTGTGCAAATGATAGGCCAATGGATTGGTTCATCAATAGAGCGTGAAGAATACGAAGAGAATCTTTTAAAAAATCAGGCACTACTGAGTACTCTGCTACGAGAAATGCCTATTGATTTTTCTGTGCGTGATGCCAATTTAAAAATGCTTTGGCAAAGTAATAAAAGTAAAGAAGTGTGGGGCGATAATGAAGGGAAAGAAATTGATTTTTCTGATGTTGATGATGCTTCTGTGAAACAATGGAAGGATATTTTTAAACGTGTACTAAAAGGCGAAACTATAAAAGGCGAGAACGATGTTAAGATTTATGGCAAACCCTACAGTTTATACAGCATTGCTTCTCCAATTTTTGTACAGGGCAAGGTTGAGCAAATTACCATTATTCATATAGATATAAGCCAGCTAAAAAAAGCCGAGAAAAAACTACAGTCGCGCAACAGTAAACTTAAAAAACTAAACGCAGAACTCGACCGGTTTGTATATAGTGCCTCACACGATTTAAGAGCACCTTTGGCTTCATTACTAGGTTTAATTGATTTATCGAGGCGCGAAGAAACTACTCCTTTGCTGTCGGAATATTTAACTTTAATGAACAAGAGCATCACCAAGCTAGATAGCTTTATTTCAGATATTACAGATTATTCGAGGAATTTGAGGCTAAAGACCATTAACAAAAAAATTGATTTTAAAACAATGGCCGAAGAGTTGTTTAGCTCATTAGCTTATATGAGTCAGGATAAGATTGACTTTAAGGTAAAAGTAAGTGGTCGTGCTAATTTTTATTCCGACCCTGACCGGTTAAGGTTAATACTGAATAATCTGCTTTCAAACAGCATCCGATACCGGTCAAAATTTAGGTCCTTAAAAATAGTACTAGAGGTAAAAAAAGACAAAAAGCAAACAATAATTAAGGTAATTGATAATGGAATTGGTATTGAAAAAAAGTACCAAGCTAAAATATTCGAAATGTTTTACAGAGCCAACGACCAAAATTCAGGCTCAGGTTTGGGTCTGTTTATTGTAAAGGAAACTGCTGACAAGTTAAAAGGCAAAATTCAGCTATCCTCAGCACTCGACCAAGGAACCACCATTACCATTAGCTTGCCTAACGCATCTGCTTAAGGGCATCTCTATTAATCGCTCACCACCAATCGAAGTGCTTGTTTTTCTCCACTTTGAGCTTTAACTTCTAAGAAATAAACCCCTTCGCAAACGTTTAAATAAAGTTCGTTTTGATACCCCACTTTAATTTCAACTCCCCTAATCACTTCTTTCCCTGCCCCATCTAACACACGAGCTATTCCATTTTTGTTAGACTGAACAACCACTTGTTTATTTTGTATAGGATTTGGGTACGCAATAATTTTAAGAGCAAAAGGTGCGTTGTTTTTAGTTATTTGCGTATTAGTTAATAATTGTATGCCTCCTGTTAGCAAACCAACAACCAGTGATGGCTCTAAATTACCATCTAAATTAGCAATAGCAATATTGGTTATTTTTCCAAAATTTAAACTAAAATTCTTATTGCTATCGGTATCAAATCCTTGAACTTCTTTGGGTGTAGAGTTCTTTAAAAAATCATCATACACCACCACTTTTCCCGAATCGTCAATCAACACCATATCAGGTGTTTTATTTGCATTTACATCGGCTATGGTTAGGCTTAAGTTTCTATGAGCAAAATCTTGATCAATACCTAAATAAGCTTCTGATTCTAATTGCCAATTGCCCTCTACTAAATTATCTAAAGTGGAATAATAGACGAGATTTCCTGCCTGCTTACCAATAAAGAGGGCTGTTTTGTTACCTATTTTGTAAAAATAAGGCGAATCCCATAATGACAAACTTGGGAGGCTAAGCACTACAGCTTTAGATTTTTGATAAGGCTGAAGAGGATTACCCGTATGCCACATTATAATAGTTTTAACTTCATTGTTCAAGGTTGTGGTAAGCACCATATCCAAAAAATCATTCTCATCCACATCAAATAATTGTATTTTAATGTGCGTATAGTCCTCCAACGATAAGCCTAGATAATCTGTTGTTTTAAGCAAAAATGAGGGTTGATTAGAAGAACCAATATTTTCATAATACCAAATAGAAGCACCTTCCTTCCCTCTTCCCGAACCAATAAGTAAATCTTCATCGCCATCAAAATCAATATCGGCAAACACGGGGCTGGCACTCTGGCCTACATCAATCATTTCATTTTTTAAAAATTGGTTGGTTACAAATTCATATTCGCCACCACTATTTTTGGCATATAAAAAAGCATTTTCTTGGTAATTTTTATGGCCATTGGCTTCAAAAAAATTAGGGACAACAAGCAAGTCGTTAACGCCATCATTATAAAGGTCTAATTCGTAGAAGGCAGGAAATTCTATTTGGATTGGGGTGCTTGCATTCGGAAAATTGAAAGACACAGATTCTATCTTAGCTTCAGCAATAGTACCTGTATTGGGCAAATATCCAGATAAAAAACAGTACTCCTGCCCAATGAGCAGGTCTTGTACTTCTTGGCTCGAATAAGAAAAGCTCAAAATAGCCCGCCCTCCTGCATGGGCTATTTTACCACTTGGTGGGCAGTCATCGGCACCAAACGCATAAATATCACATGTGCATTCTTTAAAATCACCATACTCTCGAGAGGTTCTCACCAATTCTAAATCACACAATCCTGTATTTTCAACACTCATGTTTTCATGAAACTCAATGCTGCCTCCCGTAGCAAAATTAAAGTTGAGAATATCCACATCTCCATCATTATCTATATCAATAATAGCAGGCAAATCCGATCCGCTTACCTGCAAATTAGTTTGGCCATTGGAGCCCTCAGTATAAATGGTCTGGTATTTTAAACTCCAACTAAGCTCACTGGTGCTTGTGTTTTCATAGAGGCTCATTCCAAAAATGGATGAGGTAAATAAATCCATTTTCCCATCGCAATTATAATCGCGCAATAACACCCAATTGGTAAGGCTTTGAGGAAAATAGCTTTCGAATAATGGCTCATAAACATACTCACCTTCTTTAAAAAGATAGGTAAACACCTTAGACGAAGCACGATCAAAAACGAATAAATCATTAACACCATCAAGATTTAAATCAATTACACTATACTGAGGTGCAATAAATCCGCCCGAAAAAGGTTGTGATAAGCTTACATCATTTTCTATAACTGATAATGATTTATCAAATGTATAGATAAACTGAGCATTGGAAACGGCTGTGAGAACCAATATAAAAAATACAACTTGGGTAAAAAATCGCATAATCAAAAATACAGGGTAGCAATTATAATTTAAGCAATACACGGCAAGAATTAATAAACCATTGCTTATTTATTTAGTAGTTTTTACTTAAATATCCTTTCAGGATATTACTTTAGTCAAATGAAAATTGAGGAAATTTATGCTTTATTTATAGAGAGTGCGGGTGTAAGCACAGACACGCGAAAGATTACGAAAGGCTCGTTATTTTTTGCCTTAAAAGGCGACAACTTTAATGGAAATAAATTTGCCTTAAAGGCACTTGAGCAAGGAGCCAGCTATGCTATTATAGATGAAAAAGTAGATGCGGTTTCTGATAGCCTTATTCAGGTAACTAACGCACTAAGCACCCTTCAAGAACTTGCCAATTACCATCGTAATCAATTTGATATTCCCATTATCGGCATTACAGGTAGCAATGGAAAAACCACCACCAAAGAGCTAATTTCAACTGTTTTAGCTGAAAAATACAAGGTTCATTTTACCCAAGGCAATTTTAATAACCACCTTGGGGTGCCATTAACCTTATTGGCAATGCCACAAAATACCGAAATTGCTATTATAGAAATGGGGGCTAATCATATTGGTGAAATTGCTAATTTATGCAAAATAGCCAACCCCAATTATGGTATTATAACCAATATTGGCAAAGCCCACCTCGAAGGCTTTGGAGGTGTTGAAGGCGTACTCAGAGCAAAATCAGAATTGTACCAACATATTTTGAGCAAGGGTGAGACCGTTTTTATTAATTCTCAAGAGGAGGCGCTAAATAATATGAGTAAGCGGTTTAGCAACCCTATAATGTATCCAAACCTAGGCGATTTTTTTGAATGCAGTTTTGTAGGAGCCAATCCTTTTGTAGAATTTAACGTGGATGGAGCAAATCATACCACTCAACTAATTGGCAAATACAATTTTGATAATATTGCAACTGCATTAGCTATTGGTTCGTATTTTAAAGTGCCACTGCCAAAAGCTGTTAATGCAGTATGCAATTACATACCTGGCAATAACCGCTCGCAGATAATTAAAACGAGCAATAATACACTCATATTAGATGCTTATAATGCCAATCCTGGTTCGATGAAAGCAGCCATCGAAAATTTTGCAGGGATGGAAGCTTCCTCAAAATCGGTTATTTTGGGCGATATGTTGGAGCTTGGCTCCGATAGCCAAAAAGAACATGAAGTACTGGGGCACTTGGTTAGCAGTAAGCAATTTAATGCCATTTTCTTTTGCGGAAAAGAAATTAGATATGCTGCCACAAAATGCTTAGGGAGTTTATATTTTGCTACTAAAAAAGAACTGGCAACCTATCTTGCCGAAAACCCATTGGCAAACACAACCGTTTTAATGAAAGCCTCCAGAAGTATTGGACTGGAAACTTTAGTTGATATCCTTTAACACCATATTTATGGATACATTAGTACTAGTATTATCAATCTTTCTTTCATTTTTAAATGGAGAACCCAACCTAACCAAAGTAGAAATTGAGGAAACCGTTGCGGCACATAATGAGTGGAGGGCAAAAGTAAATGTACCTCCACTACAATGGGATGAAAACTTAGCTAAAACAGCCTTAAAGTGGGCAAAACAATTAAAAAAAGAAGGGTGTGCGTTTAAACATAGCCACACACCCAATTTGGGCGAAAATTTATTTATGGGCACCACTGGTTTTTATGGCCCTAGAGAGGTGATTGATGCGTGGGGCAATGAAATTAAAGACTATAATTACGATGACAATTCGTGTACTGGTGTATGTGGTCATTACACCCAAGTGGTGTGGGCAACCACCACAAAAGTGGGCTGTGCAAAAACAACTTGCGATGGCAACGATATTTGGGTGTGCAATTACGCCCCCCCAGGTAATTGGGTTGGGCAAAAACCGTATTAAATACCCCTCCGAATCATCTACAAATGAAGCCACGTAGGCAAAAAACCTTTAATTTGGCACAAATCAAAAAATAAGCTTCGTGTTTAACAGATGAAACCTTATTAACTATACAGATTGTTGAACCAAACACCTACGGTGAAGGACACCCAATCCACATAAAATTCAGACCTCCAAGCCTATCGCAAATTAGACTGCTATAGATTTGAAGATCATTTTGAGATTTGAGTAGGGGTAGATTGTTTCTGTGTCATTTAAAAAGCGGCATAATTTGGCAATTGCTTCATTGGC
>JALSJD010000115.1 GCA_026989535.1 Cyclobacteriaceae bacterium | reverse complement strand
ATACTATTTTTTTACTCAATTTTTTAAAACTGTGCAAAGGTATTAGAACCTACACAAAAAGGAATAAAATAAGAGAAAAATTAAAGAAGTTTGAAGTTTGAAGTCGGAAGTCGGAAGTTCAACACCCCATCAACCAGTTAGTTAATCCGAAATTATTTAGCGCCTGAACTATTGATATAATTTAAAAATTCTGACTTGGTGTGCTGTTCCTTAAATTTTCCGCTAAAAAAGGCTGTGCCAGTTTTGCTGTTGGTGTCATTCACTCCTCTGGATGAAACACAAAGATGGTCTGCATCCATAACGACAGCTACATCTTCTGTTTGAAGTGTGTTCTTTAAATCTTCGGCAATTTGTATGGTTAGCCGTTCTTGAACTTGCGGGCGTTTTGCATAGTATTGAACAATACGGTTAATTTTGGATAACCCAATTACCTTACCAGAGGATATATAAGCCACATGTGCTTTGCCAATAATGGGCACAAAATGATGTTCGCAGTGGGAGTAGAATGTGATTTCTTTTTCAACCACCATTTCGCTATAATCAAATTTGTTTTCGAAAAGTGTAGGCAAGGGTTTATTGGCAGGGTCAAGTCCACTAAAAACTTCTTCAATATACATTTTTGCTACTCTCAGCGGAGTGCCTCTCAAACTATCATCGGTTAAATCAAGCCCAAGGGTTTCCATAATAGCCCTAAAATGCAATGCTATTTTTTCTATTTTTTCTGAATTTGAGACTTCAAAAGCATCTTTTCTTAAAGGGGTTTCACTTGAAGAAGCAATATGGCTATCGCCAATGTCTTCGAGAGGTGGCTTAGGCAGGGTATTGGACATAATTTCGCGGTGTTTCGTATAAAGTGATTCTTAAATCTAGTTCTTGATCGATTAATGGCCTTAAAATATTGTAAATCACAATGGCTATGTTTTCAGCAGTTGGAATAGTTTTTTTAAATTCTGGCAATTCTTCGTTAAGATTTTTATGATCAAATTTTTTAAGTATATGTTCCTGAATTAGCTCACTTAAAAGTTTCATATCATATACAAACCCCGTTTGGGGGCTGGGAGTTCCCGTAAGCTGCACTATTAATTCATAATTATGCCCGTGGTAGTATTTATTATTGCATTTGCCAAAAACGGCTTCATTCTTTTCAAACGCCCAAGAGGGGTTGTGCAACCTGTGTGCTGCATTAAAATGCTCTTTTCTAAAAATAGATACTTCCATATTTAAAACTTACTAAAGGGGTTACTTTTTAGTTTATCTAAAACAATAATAGAGAACAAAGATACGTATTTAAGAAATTTGCTAAATTTAAAAGGTGTAGGTTTTCTAAACATTTATATCTTTACAAGATTAACATTAATGAAAATAGAATCAATGCCATTAACCAAGTAAAGTATGAAAAAAAGAATACCGCTATTGCTCATAGGCACTATTGCTGCTTTATGGGTAATTACAACGTTTGAGAGCAATAACCTTAACGACAAAGAAGAATTAACATCGCAACAAGCTTGGGATAAACAAATTCGCAAAAAAAGAGCCGCAAAAAAAGCAGGAGCGCATAAATACGATGGTCCTGATGAATTTGCTCTTTTTCAAAGAGGGATAAGGACAAAAGAAGGGGAAGCGCAGCCAAGCTACCCCACTAATTACATTATAAAAGAGTTGCAAAAAGCCAAAGCTCGGCAAGTAGCTTTTTTAAGTAACGCAAAAGCAAGTGCAACTACAATAACTTGGACAGAAAGAGGTCCTGCCAATGTGCCAGGTAGAACCAGAGCCATTGTGGTTATGCCACAAGATGCTACCCAAAACACCTGGGTTATTGGTTCGGTAGGTGGTGGAATTTGGAAAACGACTGATGGAGGTGTCAGTTGGATTGAAAAAACAAAAGACTTGCCAAATATAGCATTTACAACCATTGCATTGGTGGAGTCTAGCCCCTCAATATTATATGCTGGAACTGGTGAAGGTGGATTAGGTGGAGCCGATTTAATTACCGGCAATGGTATTTTTAAATCGGTTGATGAAGGCGAAACATGGACACAATTAGCTTCTACTGCTGGGAATGTTGACTTTCAAAATATTAACCGGTTGATTGTTGACCCTAACGATGAAAATATCATTGTTGTTTGTACTACCAATAGTGTTGATATTGAATCCGGTATTTTTAAAACGGTGGATGGGGGAGCTAATTGGACAAACACACTCTTATCTACGTCATCAAGTAGAAAATACCAGCAAATTGTAGCCACTCCAGGTAATTTCAATATTCAATATGCAGCATCTAACGGTGAAGGCGTATGGAAATCTATTGATGCAGGCGGTAGCTGGACACTTTCAAACACAGGAATGAGCCCTGGCGGAAGAGTAGAAATAGCCGTTTCGCCTGTTAACCCTAACAGAATATTTGCTTCTACAGAAGGAGTATCAACAGGTTCAGGCTCTGATTTATACGTTTCTAGTGATGCAGGAATCAATTGGACGTTAGTAAATGTCTCTTTTGGTGGAAGTTCAGCTAATTACTTAGGGGGGCAGGGCTGGTTCGATAATACAGTTTTATGCTCGCCTTACGATGAAGATGTGGTTTATGTTGGAGGCGTTTCTATCGTTAAAGTAGTGCTAGGAACTGGAGGCAGTTCAACAGCAATAAATTATAATGTAGAAGAAAACGGGACAGGCACTTTTATGTCATTTGTAAACTTTGGAGCTTCCACATTTGGTGGTGCTTTAGAAGTAGGAGACGATGCTAATGGCACAAGTGTAGAAATAAGATTTGGCATAGGCTTATCACAAAAAGCACATCGTTTTACAGTACCTTCAGGGCAAGGTGCGGGTGTTGCTGATAGTGATTATTCGTATCAGGACTATGTAGATGTGCCGTTTGAAGTATGGGATGTAGATGCTAACCGCCAATTAATGGTTTCATTTAGAGACCAACAAGTTGATGGAGTGT
>JALSJD010000114.1 GCA_026989535.1 Cyclobacteriaceae bacterium | reverse complement strand
CCCTTCTAAATACCAGCCTTTTTCAGTTTGATTTTTAAGCAAAAAATTTAAAACTTTTTCTCGATTAACCCCAAATGCCTTTTTATCGTATAAAGCAACTTCTTTGAGCTTAGCTGGTGTTAACTCTTTAGGCTCAGCTGCACCAATAATAGTTAAGGGTGCTAAGCTTTGGGTGGCCATACGAGCAATGCCATACTCCTCAACAAACCCTAATTTATCATACACTTTTTTACCAGCTGGGGTCGCATCCAGTTTTATAGATTTGCAAGAGTCGAGCTTTTTAATGATGGTATTCAGAAGCAATTTACTAATGCCTTTCCCTCGATGGTTTCGGTCAACAAGCATCATTCCTATCCAGGCAACTTTATTAGCATAATTAATAGCCGTAACGGTTCCTACAACATCTCCCTGTTCTTCTGCCACTAAACATAATTCAGGATTATGCGAAAGTAATAATGCCCAATCTGCTTTGGTCTGATTCCATCCTTCAGCTTCTTTTAATTGCATGGCAAACTTGATGTCATCTTTTTCCAGTTTCCGTATCTTAGCTATTCTCATAGGTGGTATTATTTTAAATAGGTGAACAAGACTTTTATTCTCAATAAATTAAATATAAGAACCAGTTGTTAACAAAAATAATTATTATTGAGCCTAATTTAACTTGTAATTACAAGTATATTCTAACCTTAGGGATATATAAACCATTTAAAATATAAAAAAACCATCAATTGCCTCTTAAAAAATGGAATTTTCAACAATAGATATACTTGTTTTCGTTGCGTATGCGCTACTCATTATTGGTGTGGGCTTGTATGTATCTAGAGATAAAAAAGGGCATCAGAAAAATGCCGAAGATTACTTTTTGGCAAGCAAATCATTACCCTGGTGGGCTATAGGTGCCTCATTAATTGCAGCCAATATTTCGGCCGAGCAATTTATTGGTATGTCGGGTTCGGGTTTTGCCATTGGCCTGGCCATTGCTTCGTACGAGTGGATGGCAGCCATTACGCTAATCATCGTAGGCAAGTACTTTTTGCCCATATTTATCGGAAAAGGACTTTATACCATCCCCGAATTTATCGAAAAGAGGTTTAGTAAAAACCTGAAAACCATATTAGCTATATTTTGGATTGCACTTTTTGTTTTTGTAAACCTAACAACTGTATTGTATTTGGGCGGCAAAGCATTAGACACCATTATTGGCAATGGCGATGGCAGCTTAATGCTAACCAGCATTATTGGCTTGGCACTGTTTGCAGCCGTTTATTCTTTGTGGGGAGGGCTTTCGGCTGTGGCCTGGACAGACGTTGTGCAGGTGGTATTATTAGTGGCCGGAGGTTTAATAACCGCCTTTATTGCCTTAGATCAGGTGGCTCCAAATGGTGGAGTTATTAACGGGCTGGTTCACATATATCAAGTAGTACCTGAAAAATTTTCGATGATACTGGGAAAAGGCGAAATTATTACGCCCAACGGCAAAGATGCCTGGTGGGATTTGCCCGGTTTAGCCGTTATTATTGGCGGTATGTGGGTGGCTAATTTATATTATTGGGGGTTTAACCAATACATAATTCAACGAACGCTGGCGGCTAAAAGCTTAAAAGAAGCCCAAAAGGGAATAGCCTTTGCCGCATTTCTAAAATTGTTAATTCCACTAATTGTAGTAGTGCCTGGCATTATTGCGTACGTAATGAACATTGATGCTGCGGGTGTAGTAGTTGGCACAGATTTTATTAGTGCCGATGGCTCCATTGTAAATGACAATGCGGCTCCTTGGCTAATAAAGAACTTTGTCCCTGTTGGCTTTAAAGGCTTGGTATTGGCCGCTTTAGCAGCCGCCATTGTTTCTTCTTTGGCTTCTATGCTAAACTCAACAGCTACTATATTTACCATGGATATTTACCTGCCCTATATCAATAAAAAGGCAAGCGATAAACAAACAGTAAACGTGGGCAGGTTAACTGCTGCCATTTCGTTATTAATAGCTATTTTAATTGCACCTATGCTGGGCAATTTAGGACAAGCCTTTCAGTTTATCCAAGAATATACAGGTGTGGTAAGTCCGGGTATTTTAGCTGTTTTTCTTGCTGGTTTGTTTTATAAAAAAGCCACCAATAATGCGGCAATCTGGGGCGTTATACTTTCCATTCCGATAGCGATGTATTTTAAAGTAGCCCCCAATGGTTGGTCAGATGCTGCTGTTTTTGTTAATATCCCTTTTATGCACCAAATGTTAATTACCTGCATAGGAACATTTGTAGTTATTGCAGGCATAAGCAGGCTCGAAGGCAAGGGCAAAGATGACGAAAAAGGGATATCTATAACAAAAGAATTGTTCAGAACCAGCCCTGCGTTTAATATTTCGGCTATGCTAATTATGCTTATCCTTACATTTTTATATGCTTTTTTCTGGTAGTAACCCTGCCTTACTATTTTAATAATTACTAAGAATGAAAAATAAATTAACGGTACGGTCTCCGGGCAGGATTAACCTTATTGGCGAGCATACAGATTATAATATGGGCTTTGTATTGCCTGCCGCCATAGATAAAGCCATTGAATTTACCATTGAGCCAACTACTGGTTCAATGATAGAATTAACAGCAACAGACCTTAATGAAACAGTAGAAATTAGCCCAAAATACAATGTTAAATCAGGGATTGAATGGGTTAATTACTGTGCAGGTATCATTGACCAGTTAACCCAAAAAAATAGTAGAATAGCTCCTTTTAAATGTTCATTTGGGGGTAATATCCCTTTGGGAGCAGGGCTTTCGTCTTCTGCGGCTTTATCCTGTGGTTTTTTAATGGCCATTAACGAGTTTTTTGAGCTGGGGCTAAGCAAAGTTGAAATTGCACTTATGGCACAAAGCTCCGAAAATGATTTTGTGGGCGTAAGTTGTGGCATTATGGATCAGTATGCTTGTATTTTTGGCGAAAAAGATGCCC
>JALSJD010000113.1 GCA_026989535.1 Cyclobacteriaceae bacterium | reverse complement strand
GGAGTTAAGAACGATGGTGCAATAGTTGGAGTTGATATAACTGAGGAAACTGTTCAAAAATGGATTAACGAGATTAAGCAAAATACAGAACCGGCTATCTTCCCTATTATTGACATGGTAGAAATTGAAACCAAAACAGTTGTTGTTTTCACAATTAATGAATTTCCCATAAAACCTGTTGCTTATAAAGACAGGTATTATTCTCGAAAACAAAATTCAAATCATAAATTATCTGTAGATGAAATAAGCGAATTAAGGTTTGTAAGTTTAAACTATTCTTTCGATGCCTACGAGGTAAAAACTACTTTTGACCAGTTGGACACTAAAGCCTTACTGTATTTTAGAAATAAAGTAAGTGATAGCGGGAGATATAAACTATCAAAAAATATTAAGCACGATTTAGTAAAACTGGGAATTATTAAAAGTAATAAATTAACGAGGGCTGCTGATCTTTTATTTGGTCTGCATCATACTAATATTCATATAGGAAGGTTTAAATCTGAAACCACCATTATAGATGATTTAATGATACGTTCCCCTTTGGTATTAGCTATTGATGAAGCAATAGACTTTATAAAAAAGAATATTCGCTTAGGGTTTGAGTTTGGGGGAGAAACAACCAAACGAACAGAAAAATGGCAATACCCTATCCCTGCCATAAGAGAATTTCTTTTAAATGCAGTAGTTCACAGGGATTACACTAACCCAACCGATGTTATTATTAAGATTTATGATGAAAGCATTGAACTAACTAACCCGGGTAAATTAATGGGCGATTTAACCATTGAAAAACTTAACTCAGGAAATTATATTTCCAAACACAGAAATAAATTGTTAACAGAAGCTTTTTATCTTACAGGTGATATTGAGAAATATGGAACAGGTTTTAGGCGAATAAACGATTGGCTTAATGATTATCCAGAAGTAACCTATCAACTTTACAACTTTACGGATTTTATTCAGGTAAAAATATCAAATACCAATGTCCCTGTAAATGTCCCTGTAAATGTCCCTGTAAATAAAAGGCAAGAACAATTAATTTCAAGTATAAAAAATAACAGTAATATTACTATTGCTTCTTTAGCAAGGCAATTGAATGTAACCGAAAAAACCATTAAAAGGGATTTAGATAAACTAAGGGAATTGAAAATTGTGAAACGAATTGGCTCTGATAAAACAGGATATTGGGAGGTGGTAAATGAATAGACAGGTAATAAGTTCGAAAACAGACGAAGAATATCCTTCAAAAATAACATGAAAGAAACAATATTAGTTACAGGGTCTTCAGGGTTTATTGATTTTCATATGTGCAATAAACTTTTAGAAGAAAACATTGTTTTAAATAAAATAAAGGATGGTCTTATCCATATAAAACAATCTTTTCCAAGGATGCAAAAAATGAATATTTATCTCCCAAAAATTGGGAGTAATTCATCAAACAAATTAAAATTATGCTCCGATTAATAGGAAGGGAAAAAAAGCTCTTCACTCAAGACCTAAAAAAACATAGAATTGAACTAGATAAGATAGTATCTTCCTCAAAGTTTTTAGTACTTGGTGGTGCAGGCTCCATTGGACAAGCTGTAACTAAAGAAATTTTTAAACGTAATCCAAAAAAACTACATGTTGTTGATATTAGTGAAAACAATATGGTGGAACTTGTAAGAGACATTCGAAGCTCGTTCGGGTATATAGAAGGCGACTTTCAAACTTTTGCACTTAATATAGGCTCAATAGAATATGATGCCTTTATTGAAGCTGATGGCAAATATGAGTATGTACTCAACCTATCTGCTTTAAAACATGTGCGTAGTGAGAAGGATCCTTACACCCTAATGCGCATGATAGATGTAAATATTTTTAATACGGATAAAACGATCCAACAATCCATTGATAAAGGCGTTAAAAAATATTTTTGTGTATCCACAGATAAGGCTGCAAACCCAGCAAATATGATGGGGGCATCTAAACGAATTATGGAGATGTTTGTTAATCGCAGAAGCAAAGACATAAACATATCCATGGCACGGTTTGCCAATGTAGCTTTTTCAGATGGATCCTTATTGCATAGTTTTAATAAACGGATTGAAAAAAATCAACCCCTCGTAGCACCCAATGATGTTAAAAGATATTTCGTAATTCCTGAAGAATCAGGTGAGCTATGCTTAATGTCTTGTATTTTTGGTGAAAATCGAGAGATTTTCTTCCCCAAGCTAAGTGAAAACTTGCACCTTATTACATTTTCTGAGATTGCCATCAGATATCTGAAATCCAAAGGATTAGAACCAAAACTTTGCAATACAGAAGATGAAGCACGCGAACTTGCTCATACTAAATTGGATGAAACATGGCCTTGCTTATTCACGAAAAGTGATACAACTGGCGAAAAGGATTTTGAAGAGTTCTTTACAATTAGCGAACAACTTGATATGGATAGATTCGAAAATTTAGGAGTTATAAAAAATGAATTGTCATTTGATAATACCTTATTAGAAATGTTTGAATCTTCAATTATTCAATTAAAGGAGAATAAAAAATGGAATAAGGAAGATATAAAACAGCTTTTTCATAAAATGATTCCTGATTTTGGACACAAAGAAACCGGGAAATACTTAGATAGTAAAATGTAACCAATGGAGCAGTTTAAAGAATTTGTGGATTTTGTTAGAAGTACATATAATGCCCCTAATGCATTTATTCCCTTGCATGAGCCGAGGTTTAGAGGTAATGAAAAAAAATATTTAATGGACTGCATTGACTCTACCTTTGTATCAAGCGTAGGTAAATATGTGGGTAAATTTGAGAAATTAGTTGCAGAATATACAGGCTCAAAGTATGCTATTGCATCGGTAAATGGCACAGCTGCTCTTCATATCGCATTAATTTTGTCAGATGTTACAAATGTTGATGAAGTTATCACTCAGCCACTAACTTTTATTGCTACTGCCAATGCGATATCTTATACAGGGGCTAAACCGATTTTTATAGATGTTGATAAAGATACTATGGGTTTATCTCCGCAGAAACTATTGAGCTTTTTGGAAGATAAAACAGAAATGGCAATGAACCCTCAAAATCAAAAATATCAACCTAAAAACAAAGACTCTGGGAAGTTTATAAAGGCTGTTATCCCAATGCACACCTTTGGGCATCCGGCTCGTATCGATAAAATCAAGGAAATTTGTGACATGTTTAATCTAATATTGATAGAAGATGCTGCCGAAAGTTTAGGGAGTTACTTTAAAGGGCAGCATACAGGAACTTTGGGTAAATTTGGAACTTTAAGCTTTAATGGTAACAAAACAATAACTACTGGTGGTGGTGGAATGATACTTACTAATGATAAAGAATTAGCCACAAAAGCAAAACATATCACTACTACTGCTAAAGTTCCTCATAAATGGGAGTATAACCACGATATGATTGGCTATAATTACCGCCTAACAAATTTAGCTGCTGCTTTAGGGGTAGCACAAATGGAACAACTACCTCAAATTTTAAAAAATAAAAGATCTCTGGCTAAAAATTACCAAGCCTTTTTTAAAAACACAAATATCGACTTTGTTATTGAAAAGCCAAAAACAACGGTAAATTATTGGCTTAATGCTTTAATTTTGAAGGATAAAGAAACTAGAAGCTGTTTTTTAGAATATACAAACTCGAATGGAGTGATGACAAGGCCCATTTGGCAGTTAATGAATAAACTTGAGATGTTTAAAAACTGCCAAGCTGAAGATTTATCAAATGCGGAATGGTTGGTGGGTAGAGTTGTAAATATTCCTAGTAGTGTAATTTAGTTAGCTCATTTAACATGAAACAATCTCAGATTATATTGGTGGGTGGTGGAGGGCATTGCAAATCATGCATTGATGTTATTGAATTAGAAAACAAGTATAAAATTGCAGGGATTATTGATTTGCCTGCGTTATTGGGACAAAAAATACTGGGATATGAAATAATAGCAAATGATGACGATATAGCAAATCTTGCAAAAAAAGGACATAACTTTCTAATTACTTTGGGGTATATGGGAGGTTCAAGCCGCAGAAATGAATTGTATAAATTGATAAAAAGAAATGGAGGGGAATTGCCATCAATAATTTCGCCCTTCGCTCACGTGTCAACCCATGCAAAAATTGGTGAAGGGACTATAATAATGCACAACTGTATCTTAAACACTGATGCCATTATTGGCAATAATTGTATAATAAATACAAAAGCACTTATTGAACACGATACAATTGTTGGAAATAATTGCCATATATCAACTGACGTTAACCTGAACGGTAATTGCAAAGTTGACAATAACATTTTTATTGGAAGTGCTGCAACTATTAAAAATGGAGTGACAATATGCTCGAATACCGTAATTGGGGCAGGTTCGTTGATTTTAAAATCAATATTAAATGAAGGACAATACTATGGCAACCCCGTAAAAATGAGTAGTGATGAAGGATAGAGTATTAATTATTGCAGAGGCTGGTGTTAACCACAACGGAAACATGGAAGTGGCACGTCAGTTAATTGATGCGGCAGCATCTGCTAAGGTTGATTACGTAAAATTTCAAACCTTTAAAGCTGATACGATTGTAAGTAAAACAGCAAAAAAAGCCGATTATCAAAAAACTAATACTGGCAATAAAGTTGACACACAGTATGAAATGCTAAAATCATTGGAATTATCTGACCAAGACCATAAAGAATTGATTAGCTACTGTAAACAAAAAAACATCAATTTTTTTTCAACTGCTTTTGACACAAAAGGGTTAGACTATTTGAATAGCCTCGGATTCGAATTATTTAAAGTTCCCAGTGGTGAAATTACCAATTTTCCATACTTACGGAAATTGGCTAGCTTTAATAAGCCCGTTATTCTCTCAACAGGCATGTCTAACATGGAGGAAATTGAAGAGGCAATAAAGGTACTTACCTCACAAAATTTAACTCATAAAGAAATTACAGTACTACATTGTAACACAGAATACCCAACCCCAATGGAGGACGTAAATTTAAAAGCAATGCAAACCATTGCTGATACATGTAAAGTTGAAATTGGCTACTCTGATCATACATTAGGAATAGAGGTGCCTATCGCTGCGGTAGCTATGGGAGCCAAAGTAATCGAGAAACATTTTACCCTAGATAGATCTCTGCCTGGGCCTGACCACAGAGCATCGTTAGAACCTAATGAATTGGTTAATATGGTGCAATCCATTAGAAATATCGAAAATGCGATTAGTGGAGATGGCACAAAATGCATTTCGAAGAGCGAATCTAAAAATTTAGCTATTGCACGAAAAAGCATTCATCTAAATAAGGCTCTTAAAAAAGGAGAACTTCTCTCGGAAAACAATTTAATTGCACTGAGGCCTGGAACAGGTATTTCTCCAATGGAGTGGAAAAATTTACTTGGAAAAAAAATAATTAAATCACTTCCAGCTTATACTTTGCTAAAAAAAGAAGATTTTGAGTAAAGCTATTATCAAAATAGGTGTTCTTACAAGTTCTAGAGCTGACTATGGAATTTACAAGCCTTTATTAAAGAAGCTATCTAAAAACAACTCTATTGAACTTACAATCATTGTTTTTGGCATGCACATGTTGAAACAGCATGGTAATACAGTTGAAAACATTATAGAAGATAATTTCGGTCAAATTCATCAAGTAGTTGGAATGCCTAAAGAAGATACAACCCTTGCTATTGCAACGGGTTATGGTGAAATGATAAAAAACTTTAGTGAATATTGGAATACCCATCAATATGAATGGGTTATTGCATTAGGTGATAGGTTTGAGATGAGTGCTGCTGTGCAGGCAGGCATCCCTTTCGAAGTTAATTTTGCTCATTTACATGGCGGTGAAACAACTTTAGGTGCAATAGATAACATATATAGACACCAGATTACTTTAGCATCAAAAATGCACTTTGCGGCCTCTGATGTATTTGTGAAAAGGATTACTGAACTAATTGATAATAATGCAAAAGTATATAATGTAGGCGCTTTAAGTTTAGATGGTTTATCAGAACTAGAATTACCCAGTTGGAGATATGTTGCAACTAATTTTAAAATTCCTACATCGCCTTTTCTTTTAGTCACATTTCACCCTGAAACTGTTGGCCTTGAAAAAAATAAAAAATATAGCGAAGTAATGTATAATGTATTAAGTTCGCTTTGTAAATCTATACATATTGTAATTACACTGGCCAACGCAGATGCGATGGGCAGTCTTTATCGGCAGGAATCAAAAAAATTAAAAGAGTTATTCCCTTCAAAAATTAGTTTGGTTGATAATTTTGGAAGAGAAAATTACTTTGCTGCGATAAAAGCCTCTTCACTTCTATTGGGGAACACTTCAAGTGGTATTCTTGAAGCCGCCTCATTTGAAAAATACGTTATTAATGTTGGCGATAGACAGAAAGGAAGATTAAGAAGTAAGAACGTAATTGATGTGCCATTTAATGAGGCAATGATTATTAAAGAAACACAGAAAATGTTAACCAAAGGCTCTTTTAAGGGATTAAACAAATATTTTAAACCTGATGCTTCAAAGAATATAATTGAAAAATTAATAAATGCGTAGTTATAAAGAACATCTTATATCGAAAAATGCCTCTGTGAGAGATGCACTTTTAAAACTTGATAAATTAGCTAGCGATGCAATCCTCTTTGTTGTAAATGAAGAAGATCAACTATTAGGCAGTTTAACAGACGGAGATGTGCGTAGAGGCCTCATAAAAGACCTTGATATTACTGATAATATCACTTCGTTTATACAAGAAAACCCCAAATTTATCCGCAAAGGATATTATACTATTGATGAAATTATTGATTTTAGAGATAAAGATTTTAAAATTATTCCTGTAGTAGATAATAAAAACAAGGTTCTCAATGTTCTCAATTTTAGAAATCAAAAATCATATTTACCCCTAGATGCAGTGATAATGGCCGGTGGTATGGGAAGTAGATTGATGCCTTTAACGGAGAACACGCCCAAACCTTTACTTAAAGTTGGTGATAAAACCATTATTGACCATAACATAGATCGGTTACAGAAATTTGGAATTGATGACTACTGGTTATCTGTACGCTATTTAGGAAAACAGCTTGAAACACATTTTGGAGATGGAGCCACGAGAGGAATTAGCATGAAATATGTTTGGGAAGATGAACCATTAGGCACAATTGGGGCAGTAAGTAAAATTTCTAACTTTAACCATGAGTATATACTTGTTACCAATTCAGATATTCTAACAAATCTTGATTACGAAGACTTCTTTTTAGATTTCATAAATAAAGGAGCAGACATGTCGGTAGTTACAATACCCTATGCCGTAAACATACCCTATGCCGTAATGGAAACGAGTAATAACCATGTAATCTCCTTTAAAGAAAAACCTACCTACACTTATTATTCAAATGGAGGTATTTATTTAATAAAAAAATCGATTTTAAGTAGAATACCCAAAAATACATTTTATAACAGCACTGATTTAATGCAAGATTTGATTGAAAACGGAGGCAAATTAGTCTCTTACCCTTTACGGCAATATTGGCTTGATATTGGCAAACATGAAGATTATAAACAAGCACAAGAAGACATAAAACATATAAAATTTTGAAAGCTCTTGTCGTAATTCCAGCTAGAGGAGGATCCAAAGGTCTGCCAGGCAAAAACATTAAACTTCTTAACGGTAAGCCTTTAATCCATTATACTATTGATGTTGCTAGAGAACTATTCGCTGATACTGAAATTATTGTGAGCACCGATTCTCAAGAGATCAAGGAAATAGTTGAACAAACAGGACTTAAAGTGCCATTCTTACGACCAAAATCTTTAGCAACAGATACAGCAACTACACATGATGTTCTTTTACATGCTCTTAATTGGTTTGTAAAAGAAAATGGGGAGCCGAGTGTGGTGATATTGCTTCAACCAACTTCCCCATTTCGAACTAAAGATCATATTAAAGGTGCGTTGAATTTATTTAATCATAATATTGACATGGTTGTTTCTGTTAAGGAAACAGAGTCAAATCCTTACTATGTGCTCTTTGAAGACAATCAAAATGGTTTTTTAATTAAATCAAAAAAAGGCAATTTTACTAGAAGGCAAGATTGCCCCAAAGTTTGGGAAATAAATGGAGCCATTTATATTATAAATACTGCTTCTTTAAAGAAAACAAACATTAATGATTTCGTTAAGGTAAAAAAGTATATCATGGATATACTTTCATCAATAGACATTGATAATATTGATGACTTTCAATATTGCCAATACATACTATCTAATGGTAAAAAAACGAAATAACATCAATGCCCTTTTATTTAAAATTACAAACCTTGCATTAAGAGGAGTATCTATTTTATCTAGGTTTGGATTATTGCTTTTCATGAGCAAATACTTAACTACCAACCAACTAGGTGATTTTAGTTTATTTAACACTTCCATTATGATATCTTATATGATATTAGGTTGGGATTTCTACATGTATTCCTCAAGAAAACTAATAGGAACAAAAAATCGAGTAAAAGTCAAATACATTACTAATCAGCTTTATTTCTATTTAGGTTTTTACATCCTCATTTTACCAATACTCGTATTTGCTATATATTATTTTGGATTACCATTTTCAAATGCTAAGTATTTTTTAGTTATCCTTATTTTAGAACATTTAGGGCAAGAATTATTTAGGTTATTAATAGCCTTAAAAAAGCCGTTTTTGGCAAATGTTTCATTTTTTATTAGGAGTTCTATTTGGGTAATAATAATGCTTCTATTGCACTATACAAATATTGTCATCATTTCAAGATTAGAATTGATTTATCAATATTGGGTGGTGGGCTCTTCAATAAACGTTATTATTTTCGCTTATTATATTGTTTTTTCTTTAAAACTGGTTAGGCTCAAGAAACCCAATATTAAATGGATTAAAGAAGGTTTTATAATTGCAAGCTACTTCTTTGCTTCAACTATGGCTTTTAAAATAGTTGAATTTAGCAACAGGTATATACTCGATTGGAAAACAACGAAATCAGAAGTTGGTATTTATTCATTATTTAGCCAAATAGCTAGCCTCATCAATGTGTTTGTATTTACTTTTACTATAATGTATTTATATCCCAAGTTAATAGAAGCTTATAAGTCTAATAATATGATAGCTTTCGATTTAATAAAAAAGGATATGTTCAAGCAAATTATGCTAATCACAGGACTTCTTAGTTTAATAATAATAATTACAATAGATCCGGTTTTATTAATTATTGATAAACCAGAAATAAGTCAGAATAAATCAATTCTATATATATTACTAGCTGCCAATTTCCTTCTGAGCCTTTCATTTATTCCAAATTATCACTTATTTGCCTTTGGTAAGGACAAACTTATATTAATAAGCAGTGTATCAAGTGCAATCTTTGTTCTTGTTTTCGGAATATTATTAATTTCCTATTATGGTATTTTGGGTGCAGCCATCTCCCTGCTTTCGGGATACCTAGTCTTGTTCCTTTCTAAACTATATTATACCACTAATTTGAGATTAGATGAAAAATAAAAAAGGAATATTAATTCTATTGACGCCTTACCATTTACACCAATATTTAAACATTGTCAGACAATATAATCTTCCAAACTCTAATCTGATTATTTTTCATTCTAAAATAGTCTCCGCCAACCAAATAAAAAATAGTCTTAGTTGTACAAATTCGATTTATATGATACCCGAGGGAAATGTTTCATTTGCTCAATTAAAAACACACCCAATACAAACTTACAAACACTTAAAGTTTTTGCTAAAGAAATATTCTGCAATTATTAATTTAGCAACCAAAAAATTACAAAATAATATTCCATTATTCATAGGGTCAGATAAAGATTTATTTACCCAAATGTTAGTCCAATTATTAGGTGATAGTATTAACAATGTTCATGCTTTTGACGAAGGAACAAGCTATTACATATCGGATTCTAAAAAAGATTATGTGAAGGATAAGTTATTTATGTTGTTTTCCAAATTAATTTGGGGGTACAAATTTAGATATGTAAGAACAATGGGTAGGTCTAGTTGGATAGACACTATCTATGCTCGAATCCCAGGTTTGATTACTCACAAAAAAGCAGAGGTGTTTCCTATCAATAGCAGTAAGAGAAGAAAAAAAGTTGCTAATTCAAAAAAAATGCTTTTTATAAGTTCTCCATTGTCAGAGTTTGACTTGATGAGCACTTCTGATGAGGAAAGAATTTATGATAAAGTGCTATCAATGTATTCTAAAGAATATAAAATATTCATAAAACCACACCCTAGTGATAGGGTCAATAAATTTCAACACGTATTAAATAAACAAAACATAAATATTATTAAAGAACACATATTGGCAGAAAAGTTAGACTATTACGAATATAAGGTAATTGTTAATTTTGGATCTTCAGTAATAATCGACATATTGTCATCACACTACCCAAGTAAAAACATTGTAACATTTCACGTTTCCAAACATATGCAACTTCCAACTTTCTTCAAAAAAACGAAGGTTATATCTTTTACTAAAAAATAAACTAGCTAGACAATTAGAAATCAATCATAATCTCATAAATATTTAGATTTATTAACAATGGTCTTAAAATTAAATTTTGTAAAAAAAACAGGGTTAATATTAATTCTTTTTTTTCCCATACTTATTGCCGTAATTAAAACTTTCTCAGATAAACAGTTGTTCTCGTTAAATATTTATTATTTTTTTGTTTTTTTTCTATTAGGGGGGGGGCTGCTTTTATTTTCTGCGAAACTATTCGTAGTTAAAAGCATTAATTTGATTCATTATTTAACTCTAGCCATTATTCTTTTATTTGCTTTTAGTAATTTTAATGGACTCAGGTACTCTATGCCTATTTTCTTTATAGTTTATCTCATCTTTCTTGTTCGTATTTCAGAATATAAAGAAAAGTGGCCCAAAAGTGTAATTGTTAATATTGCATTTATATACTTGGCCTTTTCGGTTTTAAACTTATTCATAAACTCATCGTTCGAAAATCAGGGGAGGTTTTCAGGGTTCACAAACAGTGCAACTACCTATTCTATATTCATTATAGCTCTAATAATTCTTCTACTTAGAAGTAAAATTCCAGCATATTCAAAATATATAATTTATTTGATTGGTTTTTTTTTAATTGGCATTACCTTAACTAGATTAAATTTATTTTTCTACTTATTACTTCCTGCACTATTATTGATAAGCAAGACTAGTAGAACTAAAAGAGGCTTGTTTCTACTGTCATATATTGTTTTATTAAATTTAGTTTACCCTGTTTACAGCTATATATCTAACCAAAACAAAGAACTGATCAAGGTTAGGTATGCTGACGGAAGGGATGCATCCTTTGGATTGCGCTTAATCCTTTTTAATGAAGTTTATGAAAATTGGCAGAGTTCTCCTACTCTAAACAAATACTTCGGTAATGGGTTAGAGAATGCAAGGCTTTATGTTTACACTAACCACAAAATTGATTTACTTCCACACAATGATTTTATTAGGATATTAAACGATTTTGGATTAATCCCTGCATCTCTATTCTTTCTGTGGCTATTTAGATTAGTTAATACAAATCGAACTACTTTTCTTTTAGGCTGTTTATATTTCCTCTCATTTTATCACAACATGGTTTACAATTTGTTCATAATAAGCTTATTAATATTAAGCAGTTATTATGATCCCTTTTCAGGTAAAAGTAAAACCTCTATTATACTATGAACAAACCAATCAGTAAAATAGCAAAGATAAAAATTCTACTACTAAGTCTTAGCGTTGTAGGGTTATTCTTTTATCCAGTATTGAATTCTATATCGTTGGTATTACTTTCTATATTGACCGTTTACTTTATAGAATGGAGGACTTTCCTTTCGGTTCTAAAAAATAACTTTAAATACTATTTACCTACACTTGGCATCTTTATTCTTTTTCTTTCTGGTCTGACTTATACCACAAATTTTTTGAGTGGTATAACTGTAATAGAACACAGCCTTTCATTGGCTTTTATTCCTCTAATAGTAATTGCCTTATACATCGAACTTAAACAGCCATACCAATTGTTGAAAATAATAAATGTTGTCTTTGTTTTATGTACGATTATTCTTGGGGTCATAAACTACATCCCAGATTACATTTATCAAGTTGAGATAATTGAAATTCATAGAGCCTATGCAGCTATGTTTTTTTGCTATGCCCTAATTGCAACGTATAGCTTCAAAATTAAATATAGGTACAAATACATATTCCATGTTTTCTTTACATTCTGCGTTATTGCAACAACAGCCAAAGCCCCTATTCTTATTTTTATTATTACTTCTGTCCTATTAGTATATAAAAATAATGGAGGCGTAAGAGCACTAATAATGTCGATAGGAATTATTTCTTTGTTTATAACAGCAATATCTTTTCATCCAGAAACAAGAAGTCGTTTTGAAAAGTTGATTTCTAGTTCAGATTTTATTCGTAAGCGAAATTGGTCTAATTCAACAAGGGCTATAAATGACAACTTAATTATAGGTGTTGGCACAGGATCTGGATTATCAAAACTTCAAGAATATAGGAACAAAGAATGGCTTGAATATTATGAAAATTACAATACCCATTCTCAATATCTAGAAATTATTTTGAGCCACGGGCTAATTGGTTTATTATTGTTTTTAGGTTGCTTTTTTATCCCAATTAGATTAGCACTAAAAGTCAAAAATATTCCATATTTATTGTTTATTACCATGGTTTTAATTGAATTTTTAATTGAAGTTTATCTAGCAAGACAAAGAGGTGTGGCTTTTTATTCTCTCTTTATATCTTTATTGGCTCCGTTTACTCCTCTCTCAAAGAGCACTGAATTAAATTAAACTATTTACGGAATTAGAACCGATGGCTTATAACATTATTAATTTATTGAAATCTAAATCTTTTGCAGAACCTGCTAAGATTAGTTTTGAAGATGTGTTTTTTAATAGAAAAAATATACTCACTACTTTTCTGAATTCATATTCATACAGTAAAGCAAGGAAAGATTATGACCTATTCCGCCAACTTGATTACATCCTATATGACGGTACTTTTATCGTTATATTTATTAATATTTTCTTACGAAAGAGTGTCAGAAGAAGAAGTTTTGATATGACTTCTCTTGCACCCAAATTATTCAAACATTGTACAAAGGAAAATAGATCTGTTTTTTTGATAGGAGCCAAGCAGACTGCAATTGAAAAAGCTGTAGTACATTTAGAAACAGCTTATCCAGGTATTAATATTGTTGGCTTCAGAGGAGGCTATTTTGAATCAAAACAAAGCAGAAGCAATACCATAGAAAAAATAGTTAATTTAAGCCCTGACTTTTTAATAGTTGGGATGGGCACACCTTTACAAGAACAATTCCTAGTTGAAGTAAAAAATAATGGATGGAATGGCATTGGTTTTACTTGTGGAGGATTTTTACATCAAACATCAAATTCTTTACATTATTATCCTAAAACAATTAATAAACTTCATCTTCGTTGGTTATTTCGCCTTTATGATGAGCCAAAGCTTATTCTTAGATTTATTAAAAGTTATTCCATATTCCCATTTTTCTTCATTAAAGATTATATTAAACATAAAAAATGATAAAACCTATATTATTCTAAAATTGAATCCTATTTGATGATGGCATAAATAATTTACTGGCTTTGTCAAAATCAAGTTTATCCACTTTTTCTTTAAAACAACTTTGCAACAAAAAACAACACATCTTCTAATTTCCCTCTTAGGCCTCTCACTCCCCCTATCTATCTATTTTAGCAATTACCTATTTGTAGCGGCTATAATTGTACTTCTTTTTAACTCTCCTAAAAGAAAAAACGTTAGATGGCTGGCACTATTTGCCTTATTGGTGCCGGTACTCATACCGCTGCTAAGTATTGTTTTTCATAGCGAAAGTGTAGAATTAACAGACATTGAGGTAAAAATTCCTTTTTTAATTACGGCACTCATAATTGGATTTAAAAAGCTGAATGATGAAATTTTAACTCGCTTTAAATATGGGTTTGTAATAGGTTCTCTCTTTGCTTCCATCTTGTCCTTGTTCGATAATAGCTCATTTGTGCTCTTTCTAAAATCCTCCTTATTTATTGAGTTTACCTACACCCCTTTATACATAGTTATTTCACTAATCTACCTTTGGTTTACGGATATTAAAATTAAAGTGTCACTCAAAATTATTCTAAGTGTAGTGTTTCTTCTAATCCTATTTGCATTAGGCAACTCCTTTTTTATAACCTCAGGCCTACTTATAGCATTTGCAGCTATTATTATAAAAGGCACATCCTCTCAATCTAAGATTGCCGTAGGGGTTTTAGTGCTTTTGTTTTCTGCGTTGCTATACAAAGGTGCTGCTATTCAAGCGTATTTGCATAAAGCAGAGGATGATAAAATTAGCGGTGTTGATAAGTTAGCACAATGGCAATGTGTGTTAGAAGTAATGCAAAATAATGAGTTGTTTGGTGTGGGTTATAATGCTAAAGAAACACGCTTAACCGCTTGCTATCATGAACACGCTATGTATCAAGCAGAGCTAAACAGCCTAAACTCTCATAATGAATACCTAGATGCATTTCTTACCTTAGGCTATATTGGGGTGTTAGGGCTACTAATCTACTTTTTTAAAATCATGTTTGTGGCCTATGATACCAAACAAGTAGCTCAATTATTGGTAATCGTTCTCATTGCCCTTTTTTCCATATCAGAAAATGTATTTACACGCCAAAAAGGCGTAATGATTACGGTCATTACTACTTTATTGGTTTTTTCATCAAAAAAAGTAAAAGAAGAAGGAATTGAAAATAGCACTGCTTTTATTAAATAATACCCGTGAACTCAGAACAGTTAAACCATATAATTGAACAAGGAGAAGGCCTACATGTTGAGTTTAAAATGGCACATAAGAATCTTAGCAAGTCGGTTTTTGAAACTATCTGTGCATTTTTAAATAGAAATGGGGGGCATATATTATTAGGGGTTAATGACGACAAAATACTAGAGGGCGTTCATGAAGAATCTGTTCAAAAATTAATTGATGATGTAGCAACGCTCTCGAATAATCCTCAAAAATTAAACCCTACATTTTATATTTCAGCAAAGGTATTTCGGATAAACGAGGTTTCCATTATCTATATTTATGTACCCGAGAGCTCGCAAGTACATGCCAGTGCCGGCAAAATTTATGATAGAAATCAAGATGGAGATTTTAACATAACCAACAGCCCTAACCAAATAACAAAATTGTATCTACGTAAACAAAACACCTATTCGGAAAATCAGGTATATCCACATATTACCATTTCGGATTTTAGCCAAAAGGTATTTGAGAGAGTTAGGTTACTGGTGAAAGTGCAACGAAACAATCACCCTTGGTTAGAAATGAGCAATAAAGAAATGCTTAAATCGGCTGGTTTGTACAAAAAAGACATGCAAACAGGAAAAGAAGGATATACGCTCGCTGCCGTACTGCTCTTTGGTACCGAACAATTAATTTTAAATGTTCTCCCTCATTTTAAAACAGACGCCATAAAAAGGGTAGTGGATTTAGATAGATATGATGATCGAGATGACATAAGGGTAAATCTAATAGAAAGCTATGATCGGCTTATGCAGTTTATAGCAAAACACTTACCCGATAAGTTTTACTTAGAAAACGACCAACGCAAAAGTTTAAGAGATCTTATTTTTAGAGAAATTATAGGCAATCTGCTAATCCACAGAGAGTATGCAAGCCCCTATCCTGCCAAACTAATTATTGAAGCAGACAACGTATCTACCGAAAATTGGAATAAACCCAACGGAAGTGGTAATATAGACCCTTCCAATTTTTCTCCTTACCCAAAAAACCCAATGATTGCTAAGTTTTTTAAAGAATTGGGCAGGGTAGATGAACTTGGTTCTGGTGTAAGAAATGCATTTAAGTATGGGGCTCTTTATGCACCCAATACAAAACCAACCTTTATAGAGGATGATATATTTGAGGCCATTATTCCCTTAGAAATAATTCTAAGAAAAGAAAACATTAAAAATAGAGATAAGCAAAAAAATAAAACTTCGGTAAAAATTATGGCACTTATCCAACATAATACCTCCATTACAACCAAAGAATTAGCAGTAAAAATTGGCATTTCAGAAAAAGGAATAGAATGGCAACTAAATAAATTAAAAAAAGAACATAAAATTAAAAGAATTGGGTCGGCTAAAACAGGGTTTTGGAAGCTATATAAAAATTAAAAAACTAGGGTGTAAACTAGGGTGTAAACTAGGGTGTAAACTAGGGTGTAAACTAGGGTGTAAAAATTAAAAAACTAGGGTGTAAATTAAAAAGTAATAATGGTTAATAAACCCACTTTATGCAATAGGGGTTGTAATGAGAATGTAAACTGCAACCCGCCTGAATGGAACGGGCAGGTAAATCAGGAGTTTATATTCAAAAATCATAGCACCGCTATGGTTAAGAGGATAAACTCAGCGAAACGCCTGATTTGAAGTAGTTTGTATTCGTAATAGAAGTACTATTGCATAATGTGGGTTTAACCCAAAAACACCTCGAACTTTACGGTCGAAATGGTTATACAATTTTGTTAGGTAAAATAATTAATGGAAAACAATATTTTAGGTGCATTTTTAGTAGCTCTATTGGTTAGTTTTTTAGTGATGCCACTCATTATTGGTGCACTAAAAAAGAAAAATTTAATAGATGCGCCCGATCGAAGAAAAATCCATCGAACCATAACTCCTTCGATGGGAGGTATTGGTATTATGATTGGTTTTGTGATAGCCCTATTAATATGGCTCACGTTTAGTGGCATCGTTGAATATAAATATGTGCTTTCAGGGGTAGGCCTTCTTTTTGTGGCGGGTTTACGCGATGATTTAATTCCTATTAGTGCTCGTGTTAAACTAATGGTTCAAATATTGGCCGCACTTATTGTTGTATTTACAGGCACCATTATAAACTCCGGTTTTGGTCTCTTTGGGTTTGAAGAGCTCAATTTTACCTTGCGCGCATTTTTAAGCATTGGCTTTATTATTTTCTTCACAAATTCGTTTAACCTTATTGATGGGCTCGATGGGTTGGCAGGTTCAGTAACGCTTATTATTTCCTCCTTTTTCTCCATTTGGTTTTATGTAAATGGAAGCTTTTATTTAGCCACCATTTCAGGAGCAGCAGCGGGAGCCATCATCGGCTTTCTCTATTTTAACTGGAGCCCCGCCAAAATTTTTATGGGCGATACAGGTGCTCTTTCGCTCGGATTCCTTTTTTCGGTGCTTGCCCTTACTTTTATAAATCAAGATTATGCACTTACTACTGAGTGGTATAAATATAACGCCCCTGTGGCTACCATGATTGCCATTTTAATAGTACCCTTGTTTGATACCTTTAGAATTATTGTTGTGAGGTTAGTTAAAAAGAAATCTCCCTTTGAACCCGATAATAATCATACGCATCATATACTCATGAGGTTAGGGCTAACACATGCGCAGGTTGCCATACTGCTGGCTAGTTTTAATGTGGTGGTAATAGCACTCGTTACCTTATTTAGAAACGTAGGCGACCATGTTTTGCTTCCCATTCTAATTTTAGGAGGGTTTTTTATGAGTGTTTTGCTCGATCAGTTAATCATAAATAAAGTAAAAACCAGAGGAGGTAAAAAAAGGAAGAAACTACACCAAGCCATTAAAGCAAATAATGAAGCTTAAAGGCTCACTAAAATATATTTCAAACTATTTTTGCACCACTCAATTTAGTAGTATGGCAGATATTGACAACCTTAAGGAAGAAATTCAACAATTTAAGGCCTCTTCACAAGAGCAGTTGGAGGCTTTTCGTATAAAATTTATTAGCCGCAAAAGTGTAATTGGTGCCCTTTTTGGCAAAATGAAAGAAGTACCCAATGAAGAGAAAAAAGCATTTGGGCAACATATTAATGAGCTTAAAAACTTAGCTCAAAATAAGTTTCAAGAACTAATTACACAAGTAGATGCGGGTAGTGATGGAGAGAATGAGTCAAAAGTTGATTTAACACTGCCTTCTAGCTTTGCCCCTTTAGGCAGCAGCCACCCCATTACTATTATTCGAAATGAGATAATCGACATTTTCTCAAAAATAGGCTTTAACGTATCCGAAGGGCCAGAGATTGAAGATGATTGGCATAATTTCACGGCTTTAAATTTTCCTCCTAACCACCCTGCCCGCGAAATGCAGGATACTTTTTTTATCGAAAAAAATCCAGACATCGCATTAAGAACGCACACCTCCTCGGTACAAATTAGGGTAATGGAAAATGAAAAACCGCCCATTCGAACCTTATCTCCTGGGAGAGTATTTAGAAACGAAGCCATTTCAGCGAGAGCTCATTGTATTTTTCATCAGGTCGAAGGGCTTTTTATCGATAAGAATGTGAGCTTTGTGGATTTAAAGCAAACCATTTATTTCTTTGTAAAAGAAATGTTTGGCAGCAACACCAAAATAAGATTTAGACCATCTTACTTTCCGTTTACTGAGCCTAGTGCCGAAATTGATATCTCCTGTAATATTTGTGGTGGTAGTGGCTGTAACATCTGCAAATACAGCGGCTGGGTAGAAATTGCAGGTTCGGGCATGGTTGACCCTAATGTGCTTACCAGTGCTAATATAGACCCTGAAGAATATACCGGTTTTGCATTTGGAATGGGTATGGAGCGTATGGCTATGCTTAAATGGCAAATTAATGATCTAAGGCTTTTTACAGAGAATGATGTTCGGTTTTTAGAACAGTTTAAATCGTTGTAAAAACAATAACCACAGAGATCACAGAGTTTTAGACACAAAGCGCACAAAACCTTAGTGTTCTTTGTGCCTTCTTAGTGTACTTTGTGGTTGAAAAATATATGAAAGAGATAAAAACAAGAAAAAAAATATCTTGAAAAAATAAGTGCTAAATGGAAGAACCCTCCAAAACAGTTAGTTTAACTCTTAGTT
>JALSJD010000112.1 GCA_026989535.1 Cyclobacteriaceae bacterium | reverse complement strand
TATGAAGTGTCTGCTACAATTTTTGGCGGCATTCAAAAGCGATTACAAAAAAATGGTTTTTAGGGGACGCTTGATTATCCCACTAATACCAATATTTGGTCAAATTGACAGGCTTTCAGGTATTCCTGTCAATTTGGCAGGGTTATAGGCTTGTTACGGGTAACAAGGTAATAATGCCTTATCTAAACGTTATATTTAAAAGCGAGAAGACATGGATCAGAATCAAATAAATCAGGTTAAGGCTGTTATTGAAACTTATTCTTCGCTTGATGTCGAAAAATTAATCGCGGATTCATATAAAGACCAAAAGGATTTAGATAGCGTAAAAATAGGGGAGTTCTCAGCCATTGAATTGGTAGCCTCCTTAAATAAAGTTTTCGTTCAATTTAAAGAAGAATTAGATACCACATACGCAAAATCATTGCCATTTCAGTATAACTTTCATAATGAGTTTGGTAGCGGTAACTTACACGCCGACCTAAACCAAATAATTGCGTATATACAACGCAATCAGTTTCCAAATATCCCGCCTTATTTAAACAGAATTATTCACTATCAAGCCATTAATGGGTTTTGGGAAAAATCAAAGAGAAAATATTTTAACCCTAAAGATAAAAGCTTTGCTAAAGAATCTGAAAGAATAGATATAGTATCTAAACACTTGGAGTCTTTGCTTGGTGAGTCCAATATTTTCTTTGCGTCAATAAGGCAAAAGGAAGAAGAGCTAGGAAATTTTATAAAACAAAAAAAATCCCAGCTTTCTGAAATCGAATCCCTACTAATTGCAGCAAGGCAACATGCTGGTGAGATAAATGAACTTAATTCTAAATCTGCAACATTAACTGAAAAAATATCCGCGCTTGCTGAAACAAGCTCAGAGAAAGAAGAATCTATTATCGAGCTACTAACGACAATAAAAAAACAACAAACTGATAGTAGAGAACTCACATCTGTAATCAAAACAACGCTTGATGAATACACTGCAATGCTTTCTGTGCTCAACGCGGATTATGAAACTAATTTGGATGAAGTAAAATCAAAAACAGAATATTTTGAAGAGAGAAATAACTACCTAAATGCGCTTATTGGTAGAGAGGTTGGCGTATCACTATTCGAGACATTTAAACAAAGAAAAGCAGAATTAGTACCGTCTGTTAACTTCTGGAAATGGACAGTTCCAGTCATGGCTGTTGCAACAATAGCATGGATATTCTTTCTGTTTGGTAACGGAAATATTTCTGATATCACCCTTCAGATATTTGGCATCAATACACTGAAAACTATTCCTGCTGTATTCTTATTGTTATTCTCTATATCTCAATATTCGAAAGAAAGAAATTTTCAAGAAGAGTATGCTTTTAAATCTGCTGTGGCATTAACTGTCAATGCGTACGCTGATCAGCTCAAGGATGCCGCAAACAAGGACAAGTTAATTATGAATTCAGTGGCTGAAATATATAAAACGCCAATTGATGCACCCAAACATAAAGATAAAGAATCAAAAGCGGCCTTTGAAACGGCGAAAGGCCTTGCTGATGTTGCTAAAGGGTTGGTTAATAAAAAATAAATATAACGATCACATCCACTTGACCATAAAAAGCGTCACATTTTTTGCGAAGCAAAAAAATGCGCCCCTTTTTACGTCAAGTGATGTGGGCGTTAGCCAATAAAATGAAAAGCATACTTACTAAATACAAATTCGACGGAATCTGGCATTTTACAGACAAATCAAATCTTGATTTGATAATGGAGCATAAAGGTCTCCTATCTCTAGCTGAGCTTGAACGAAGAGGTATAGAGATTCCTATTCCAGGTGGAAATGATTGGAGTCATGATGCAGATAGATTAAAGGGCGTACAAGAATACGTTCATTTAGCATTTGTTGATGATCATCCTATGCTTTTTAGAGCTAAACAGGAAGGAAGAATACCTGAGCCTATATGGTTAAAAGTGGACTCATCTATATTACTTGAAGACAATGTAAGATATACAGCAGAGGTTTCAAACAAATCTGGTGTTCCAATACTCCAGCCAGAAGAAGCAAGAGAAGAAATTGATTTTGAGGTATTATTTACTAGAACAGATTGGAGAGATCCAGAAATTCAAGCGCGAAGACAGGCTGCAATAAAATCAGAAATATTAATACCTGATTTTGTACCAATAGAAAAAATATTAGGTTATAAAAATGGCTAAACGTCCAATATTCATACCAATAGGAAAATATGAGCATCTTGTTGAAGAAACTCAGATCGAGTTCAAATGGAATCCTGGATTTGCACCAATACAGAAGAAAAAAAATATAGAAGCCATGCATGAAGCAGCAGAGAAAAAAGGACTGTTTCCTCTATTGGAAATATCAACCAAATCAAAAGTAGAAATAGGAAAAAGATTAAGTGCATTCAATTTAAAAATTAACACGGATATTGGCGACATTAGTATAGAGTCTGCATTTCAAGGCAGTAAGGTATTTGAGGGTGGTGGGCCGTTCACGGATATTTACAAAATGGATAGCCGTGGTGCAAAAAAAGATGAAAGAGTACGTGAATCCGGTCAATTAATTGGGTTTAGTTTTTTTGGTCAAGAATGGCCATTAGTGCCAAAAACTGCTTTTTATGATTGGTTATATCTCACAGCACTGAGGCCACATCAAGATTATCTCGCTAGGTTATTTGAATATAAAGGATTTACAGACATAGAATTTAATCCTGCGAAATCTATAAATTGCCAAGCTAGAGCATGTGCTTTATTAGTTTCATTGTTAAAACTTAAATCCTTAGATGATGCGCTACGGTCACAAAGTGATTTTATTGACATGGTATCTTCTGATTCTTTTAAACAAGAGCATTCGGCTGAACTTAGGCAGGGACAGTTATTATAAATGGCTAATCGGGATAGGAAGCTGCTCTAGCAGCCCCCTCCCACAGCACCGTACATACGGGTCCGTATACGGCGCCTAGCCTGCTATTCGCAGAGATACTTCATCGGGCAAATCGAATTCATATCAAGT
>JALSJD010000111.1 GCA_026989535.1 Cyclobacteriaceae bacterium | reverse complement strand
GCACTACGGTCTAAATTTAACCATTTACGGCCTCTTTTGAAACTAAACCCAATTTAAATTTGAGTGCATAATCAAGTAAATCAGACAAATAGAAAGGCTTTTTAAGTTTTCGGACAGGCACTAATTAGTTAAAAGCGTTGCTAAGTTTAATTGCACGAGTGCTCCCATGCTTGTACAATGAGTAAAAGCAGGGTTATTATGATGCTCTGCAAGCTCTTTGCCCAATTGAATAATATTTTTTTCTAACGAGAGTGGTTGCGAACACATCGCATTAAAAAGATCCTTAAGTACATGTTTAGCCGAAATCGAGCGGTTTAAAATCAAAGAACGTTCTTCCAATTGGTATTGTATCATACTTTCAGGGGTCATTATTTCCATTCCCATTTCTACAAACGGATAGTTTTGTTTGAAAAACTGCGGAAAATAAACAGCTTTTCTGGCCTCGTACGACTGCTGGTCAAAATCAATGGCTCTAATTCGGTAATGCGTATCTTCAAAATCGGGAGTAACATCTACCACAAAATTACTGGAGTGCATATCGCCTAGTAGTCGTACAAAACAACGCTCATTAAACTTTACAAACTCTTTAGAGAGCCTTACTTTATTCAAAAATTCATCCTCAATATGCCTTTTCATAAACTGGTCGCCAGGCACACCGGCAATATGTTCTTCGACCAAGGTGTTTTTATGTACAATGTAGTTAATAGCATTGGGAGATAGCAGATGCTCCAATTCAAGCCCATAAATTCGAGAGGCATCGGCTCTTTTAATATAGAAATAATCAAAATTATCGTTAATGCGGTTTACAATGCGCACTCTAAAAGGCTTGGTGTTACCAAATGGGCAAATATCAATACGGTCGATAAATAAGTGTTCAATTACCTCCACACGCCCTGACGATTTGAGGTTTGAATACACCATCTTAAGCTCCCTATGTACATGTTCCATATCCGAAGGCGCAAAGAGTACGGTTTCCCAAAGGGTGTCTGTACCCTGCGAATCGTAGAGGGCAATTGAATTAGAGTAACGAGTTAGTTCTTCATAATCTATGGCCTCTGCATTGCGCTCATGATCAGCCAAATAGGCTCTAAGCTGGTTGTTAATAGGGTAGAGGAGTTTCTTTTTGGTAATTAATGCCATAGATCTCAAAACTACAAATTAAAGTGTACATGTAGGATTTTAACAATAGAGTCTTCCTTAAAACGTAAGTTCGGGATAAGGAAAACAACAAAAATTCAACCACATCACTCAGAGAGTGGAGTTAAAAAAAACAATGAAATGACGTTAAAATAAAGTGGTAAAAAAGGAATCGTCAATGCGAAAAAACCAATTCTAATCTTAAATAACCTTTTAAATGATATGGTTTTTGTGGCATTCTCATCATAATATTCAGAGGGTGCATAACATTTTGTCGTTTTAGTTTAAATCATTTTGTGCAAGCCCCCTAACCTATTATTAAAAAGAAAAGCAAAATAGAAATCGTCATTCCTGCGCAGGCAGGAATCTCTAGATATGGAAAGAAATCAATTAATAGAGATTCCCTATAATAAATTTTAATCAGTCTTTATTAGTTGTAACATCCTACAGGGCGGATTCCTGCTTGCCAACTGGCGAGAATGACGTAAGTGGTTGTTTTTTTCTTACCTACTCCTAAAATAACAGTATAAATAATTAGCGACAAAATGTTATACACCCTATTCAGATTGCTGCAAATTTTTAAAAATAAAAATTTTCGCAATGACGTTAATTAATAGATCTATTTTTATGTATAAAGGAGGCTAAAGGTATTTCATGGCTTTACCGATTTATAGCCCAGTCTCACCGATTTCTTCTTTGACGCTCTCCCTACACATTGTAGGTTTGAATCATCAACAAAAACTCAAAAATTATGTCAAAAGAACAATCAAAAAATTTTACATTAGGAATATTACTAATCGCCCTTGGGGGCATATTCTTAGCCAAAAATCTTGGATTTTTACCCAACGAAATATTTTACCACGTGTTTAGGTGGTATAGTTGGCTTATAGTCATAGGCGTTATTATTCTAATAAAGCACCCTGGCAGAGCTTCGGGTTATGTGCTTTTAGCTATTGGAGGCTTCTTTTTATTGCGAGATTTAGATATATTTCCTTATGTTGAAATAAGACTGTTATGGCCACTGTTTTTAATAGGGGCAGGTGTTTATTATTTAATACAACAACAAACTAAAAACCTGCCTAAAGGCGATAAACCCGATGGGAGTATGGATTTTATTGACGACACCAACCTTTTTAGCGGTGGAGATGTAGTAATTGAATCTGATAATTTTAGAGGAGGCAGAGTTTCTTCTATGTTTGGAGGGGGAAATTATAACCTAACCAAAGCTAAATTATCGCCCGATACCACCAATGTACTAGATGTATTTGCCATGTTCGGGGGCAGTAATTTTATTGTGCCGCCCGATTGGAATGTTCGAATTGAAGTAACAGCTATTTTTGGAGGCTTTAGTGATAAAAGAGTTATGTCTGGTCAATCGGTAAATAGTGATGAACCCAAGAAAGAGCTGTTTATTAAAGGCTTTGTAATGTTTGGTGGGGGAGAAGTGAAGAGTTATTAGGTCGAAAACTCAGGTCGAAAGCTAGGAGCCTTTACTTAAGGGTATCTCTATTAATTGATTTTGCCCTCTGTTAGAAATAAAGTGCTTAGATGCAAGGCAGAATCGACAAGGAAGGCTGGTTGCCTTTTTGTCGATTACAACGAAGCAGATAAGTGCTTTAATCTAACCCAAAGGGGCTTTTTCTGAGGCTTGTGCTCTTCGTTGTGGTTTCTAGCCAGGCAACCAGCCTGCCTTCGAAACCACATCTCGACCACAAACCTCAGAAGAAGCCAGAGGACACAAGCAATTAATAGAGATGCCCTTAATGGCTTCTAGCTTTTTTTTATTTGTTATATCTTTAGCTTGTAACTCAATAATTTGTCAAATCCAATTACACAAAACGTACGATACCTTGCCAGTTACTTCGGCATTTGGCTAC
>JALSJD010000110.1 GCA_026989535.1 Cyclobacteriaceae bacterium | reverse complement strand
CAGGAAAAACACTCCCTTTTCTGAAAGATTTCTTTCCTTTAATTCAGAATGAGTCAAAATTATTATTAAAAGGCTATGCATCTAACGAAAACAAAACAAATAGATTTAAGAACGGAATTTTTTGATTGGGAAAATGGATTTGATTTTCGTCCTATTTACACTGAAGGTGTCATATATTTAGGGTTTAAAGGTAGAAAACGAGATGTCTTAATAGGTATAGGAAATGAGGATGGAAATGAAAAATGGAATTTTAAGCTCTCTAATTTAGGGACTTGGTTTGACTATGATAAAACTGAGAAACCTTTTCAAATCTTAAAAATATTAGGCATTCATAAAAAAGAAATTTTTATTTATTTAAATAATGGTCATATTCTTGTTTTGAATTTAGAAACAGGAAAAAAAACAGCTGTAATAGCTAATGATAAAAATATTAATCAAGGTTTTTTTAGTGGTAGTTTTAGTTCAAACATTCAATTTGATGCTATCAATAATAAACTAGTACAACTTTTTAGAAAAACTTATACAGAATTAGATTTAGATTCTAAAAAAGTAACTCAATATGAAATATCAGATTTAAAACAATTGAATTTAGAGAACACATCTAATTTTGTCTTTGATGATGAATTCATATATTTTACGGATAAAAACGAAAAGAAATTAGGTAAATTAAATCGTGAAAATTTAAAAATACAATGGACATATAGTTTTAATAAAACTTTACAAAATAGTAATGTTTATGGTAGAACGTTAAAAATAAAAGGCAACTACTTTTATGTTTTAGATAATAATCAAACCCTCCACATTTTCGAAAAAGAACAAAATGAAACTACTTAAATACATACTGTTATTTATTTTTTCTTTATTGTTGAAGAGAAATGTCTCAGCAACTGAAATAGTTGTTGTAGAAAATCAAAATGTATTTTTTGAAATTGAAAATAATCAAACTATTTCAAAAGAACATACTTGGTTAGGGTTACTTTATTTAAAAGAAAATAGTAAGTTAGTAGATTCTAATGATAAGACAGCTCTGTCTTGTAAGTGTTTTTTTTCAAGTGCCAATCCTAACTTGATTACTAACAAAATTTACCCCCCGCAGAGTCACTCGCAGAGGACTCTGAGTAAAGAATAGAAAAACATACTGTCCCGCTTAGTGTGTCTGTGCCTTTTGTTCCCGATAATTATCAGTCTCTTAACACCAGCCAAAAGGCAGGCAAGCTTTCTCATCTCTACTGAATTGCTCAATCTAGGTTACAGTAAAATAACCCAAGAACCCTATTACATAAATTTTAAAGGAGCTGAAAGCTTATCATTAAGCTACCTCAACCACTTATCTAAATTCTCTTTTACAAAGGCATCGTCATTTAGCTCGGGGTAGCTGGCATATACCCTGTCAATTTCTTTTAGCTGCCCATTCGTAAGTACCTCGTTTTCGTTTAAAGTCCAAAGCCCTTCGAGCAAGCCTTGCCGTCTCAACACTTCATGTAACCCCACAATACACCCTTTAAAATCGTTGGCTGCATCAAAAAAAGCGGCATTAGAGTCGGTTACTTTATTGGCTAGCGAGAGCCACTCTCCTACGCTTTTATTTTCTTTATTTTTTTTAACGTCTTTTAAGAGGCTTACCGCTTTTTGTGCCCAAACCGCCCAATGACCCAATAACCCTCCAACAATATTTTTGCTATAAACTTCCCCATTATGATTGATTTCGTAATTGGCTAATAAGTCAACTACAATATTATCGTCATTGCCGGTATAAAGGGCTATTTCGTTTGCTCTGCCCGATTCTATTACACCTCTTACTACATCAAATGTTTGGTAGCGATTAAAAGGAGCCATTTTGATGGCCACAACATTTTCTATTTTTGCAAATTCCCGCCAAAAATCTACATCTAGGTACCTGCCCCCTACTGCTTTTTGAAAGTAAAAGCCAATGATGGGAATAACTTCGGCCACCTCTTTACAATGGGCAATAATTTCTTTATTAGTGGCATTATTAAATGCGGCTAACCCTAATAAAGCAACATCATAGCCAAGATTAACCGCAGTTTTTGCTTCTGCCAATGCTGATTTTGTTTTACCTATTACCCCAGCAACTCTAAACGCATTATAACCCGTTGCGTTAAAAAAATTATCCATTTCTTCTTTGGCTAGTTCCAACACGGGTTGGTATAAATCTATGCCGGGGTTCCTAATCTCAAATTGGGTGGTATGAACGCCCACAGCTAGCCCACCAACACCAGATTCTAAATAATAACGCGACAAAGCTCTTTGTCTGCGTTCGTCCAGTTTTCGGTTTTTAGTAAGGGCTAAAGGGTGCGCAGGTATTACCAACCCTTCGTTTAAAATTTTTCGTTTAATCTCGTTTAATTTCATCACTTTAAAAGTCTGTTTCTCTAAATTTAGTACTTCCCGTCACGGGCTTCAAAATGTGTAGGTTTTCCTAAAGTTTTTCCCTCATTTAACATCCATTGGGCTGTCCACTCTATCATTTGATTTAAGTTTACCTTAGGCTTGCCCAAACGTTTATACGAAAGTGCTCCATCGCCTAGCAATGCAGTATCGCTTTCTGTACCTGTAAACTCCACTATTTTGCCCATAATATCAGCAAATTTTTGTGCCACTTCTCTAATTGAGAATACCTCTGTGCCTGCAATATTCAATATATCGGCAGGACTGTTGCAATAGCTAAGGCTTCTTAATATCATATCGTTGGCATCGGTTTGCCATATAACATTGGCATAACCCATGGTAAGGTCAACGGGAGTATTGTTTTTAACTTTGGAAGCGATATCTACCAAGACTCCATATCGGGTTTCAACCGAGTAATAAAGCCGAATTAATATAACCTTAGTGCCATATTTTTTGCTGCCAAACTCAAATAATCGTTCTCTACCAAGGCAGGATTGAGCATACTCTCCAATAGGGTTAGCCACATCTGTTTCCTTAGAACCGGCAGACGTAACGGGTACGAGTGGATATACACATCCAGTAGAAAAAGCAACGATATTTGAATTCTTAAACCGTTCGGCAATAAGCCC
>JALSJD010000109.1 GCA_026989535.1 Cyclobacteriaceae bacterium | reverse complement strand
GTCATCAGAAATGATGGCTTCTACTAAATTTTTATGTTCAGAAAACCCTAGCTCTTGAAGTAAACTTTGTGCAGATTCATTCGCATTTACAACATCCCAGTTTTGATTCAACACAAGAGCAGGAAACGGCATGTGATTTTCAAGCATTTTCTCAATAGCACTAAAAACGTGTTTTAAATCTTCATGCTCATGAGAAAGCTCGGTATAAATTGGTGCATACCCTGCGGTATACAATGCTCTATTAATTTCTCGTTTAGGTAGAAATAAAAATGTTCCAATCTTTAGAATCATTTCTCTACTAGGTTTTGAACGCCCAGTTTCTATAAAGCTAATATGCTTGCTAGAAATATCTAACTCCAAAGAAAGTTGTAGCTGACTGTACCTTCTCTGTTTACGCCACTCTCGACAAATATTACCAAATGAGTTTTCCATGGGGAGCTATTATGCAAAAGATTACTGCTTAAAGCACTTACCTCCGAGGTAATTGTTTTAAGTAACCATAACCCATAACCTTGAGTTTTTACTTTTGAGGGATTTATTATGTCTTTAGATACTAGAGCAAAATTCATGATGGTTGTTGCGGTTATATTTTTTATTTATTCAATTCTTTGGGCTTTAGCGCCTTACCCAAGTTTAAACTTACCTGCTCGTTTTATATTAGATTTGGCCGACTGGCCACTGGATAATTTGGACGCTCCACTTGACCGAAATACTCAGTGGTTATCTGCTATTGGGGCAGGAGTTTTAGCCGCTATTTCAATTTTTCTTGGGGGTATAGTTGTGCCAGCAATAAAGAAGGCAGATACATCAGTCACACGTACCACGATACTAGCAATGGTTGTTTGGTATGTGATTGATAGTACAGGTTCTGTTGCAGCAGGCGTTTTCTCTAATGTGTTTTTTAATACGATCTATCTTTTTTTGATACTAATTCCATTAATTAGAATTAGCCCTGATGCTAAAGCATAATTAGGTCTTTCTATAAATAAAAAAGCATCTCATCGTATTGTTTTAGAGTATTAGCTATCATGCGGGTAAGATTACTACTCAAAAAAATAAAATAAAAATAAGGTAAATACTTTGGCTACGCAACTTCTCGAAGCAATTGAGGCAAGCCTCAAAGAGTTAAATAAAGTCATTCTTGGTAAAGAACAGCAAGTACGCCTAGCGCTAACGTGTATTTTAGCCGGCGGACATTTATTGGTTGAAGATTTACCAGGTATGGGTAAAACAACATTAGCACACGGTCTTTCAAACGTATTGGGTTTGGATTATAACCGTGTACAGTTTACCAGTGATCTCTTACCCGCTGATTTAATTGGAGCATCAGTTTTTAATGCGAAAAGCTCATCATTTAGTTTTCACCGTGGGCCAATTTTTAGCTCGGTATTTTTAGCAGATGAATTAAACCGAGCCACACCCAAAGCACAAAGTGCCTTGCTTGAAGCCATGGAAGAAGGACAAGTCAGCGTGGATGGTAAAACCTATCCATTACCAAATGAATTTTTTGTGATAGCGACTCAAAACCCACAAAGCCAATCTGGAACATTCCCATTGCCAGAGTCACAACTAGATCGGTTTATGTTTCGGCTATCGCTTGGTTATCCTGATCCAATAGTAGAGCGAGAATTACTCAAAGGTGGAAAAGGAAGGGTAGCATTAAATCAAATAAAACAAACTTTTAATGCAGATAGCTTACAACAGATTAAGCGACTTATTCCTCAGGTTAAGGTATCTGAAACTTTATTAGATTATGTGCAACGCCTCATTGCGCAAACAAGAAACGGGGATATTTGTCATCTTGGTTTGTCACCGCGTGGAGGTTTAGCGCTGATGAAAAGCTCACAATGCTGGGCATTATTGCAAGGTCGAACACACGTATTACCAGAAGATGTACAGGCAGTATTTGTTGCTGTAGTAGGTCATAGAATTGTTGGCAAAAAAGAAACGCAAGGCGACCAACTCGCAAGGCATATATTACATTCTGTGGATTCTGTCGGTAATAGAGCAAGTGCCAGTGCCTAAAACAGCCGTCAGTAATATTCCGCAAAAATCGACTTATTTAGATAAGTGGTTGGATGAGCGTTTTCCTGAATCATCTCAAATAACGTTAGGGATTAAGCGCATATTTATTGTTCCTACACTAATAAGCGGATCATTGTTTATTGCACTGGGCATTTTGTTATTGATGGCGATTAACTTTCAGAACTCGCTCATATATGGGCTTGCATTTTGGTTGCTTGCTTTAATTGTAATAAGTATCTTTTTTACTTATAGAAACCTCTCTGGAGTAACGTTTAAGGCAGTGCAATCTACACCATGTTTTGCGGGTGAGAAAGCAGTATTTGAACTAGAAGTTAGTTGCCGAAATAATCAAAGAAAGTCAGCAATATCTATTGGCTGGAAGCACCAAGACTTAGCGACAGTAGATCTACGAGATCACCACACAACCCGTATAAAGCTATCACATGAGACAAAAAAACGCGGTGTATTTAAGCCTGAAAAATTGAGTATTTTCACGACTTATCCCATCAGTTTGGTGGTTGCATGGTCTTACGCCGTATTGGATATGCAAAGCATTGTTTATCCAGAGCCAATATTACAAAAATCTGCTGAAACAGAGAGTAAAGGGCTGGATGATGATGCAGAAAAGGGCAAAGAAATTGCACGAGGCACTACAGATTTCTCTGGTATTAGGGAATACCAAGTAGGCGATTCACCTAAGCATATTCATTGGGGAGCTTATGCAAAAACAGGAAAAGCTTATACGAAAACTTTTTCTGATTATGCCAATCAGGATTTATGGTTAGACTGGGATTCACTTACATTAGTAGGAGTTGAGTCAAAACTTTCTCACTTAAGCGCTAGGATATTGCAATCACATAAAGAACAGCAAATTTACGGCTTAAAAATACCCGGGAAAACAATTCAACCCAGCAGTGGCGAAGTTCATAAAACACTCTGCTTAACAGCGCTCGCACTTTTTGGAAATACGGCATAATGTTTTCAAAAGGCTACCCCCAAGACAAGCAAATCAGCTATACAGGAATGTTG
>JALSJD010000108.1 GCA_026989535.1 Cyclobacteriaceae bacterium | reverse complement strand
TGCCGGCAAGGCAGGGTTTGAACCGTTATGCCGTTAGCTTTTGCTCAACTAAGTGGCACGGTTTGAACCGAAATCACTGGCACTGTAAAACCGATATAGGTGGCACAGTTTGAACCGTAATAGCCACCAGATAATGCTCAATATCAAATAATGAGATTAATGGAATTTAATAAGTGGAATTTTGTTAGAATTTTAAATCTATCAGATCTTAAGTTCAAGTAGTAAAAATAGCTGTATGGGCAATAAATAAGCCGTTTAAAAAATGAAAACAGACAAAAAAACAAAGGGGCAGAATACTAAACCACCTAAGGGGTCAACAAATCGGAATTTGGTCAACACCGAATAACCAAAATACCCGGTAAATCAACCAGCGTGTAGGTTATCAAAAAAAGCCTCAGCGAAAATCATCGTTGAGGCTTTTTTATGAAGGTATTTTGGCTATTCGGCTAAGTGTTACCAACTTTTTTAAATTTGAGTCAAATCAAAGGCATAGTTGTAACTAATAACATTTTTCTCCTTTTCATTTTTTTTCCAAGCTTCTTCCAGATGGCTTGTTTCAATAATGCTATTTGTACTAGAGTCTTTAAAAACTTTAGCTACTTTATTTAAAACATCCATTTCTATTTCAGTGAATAGTTCTTTATTAAAAGACCTTTCTTTTCTCGCTTTAAATTGCTCGCCTGTATAACCTTGGGGGAATTGTGTGTAATTGATATCTATGTAATCATTATTAGCTAGATATTCAAAAATACTCTGGAAATTATTAGGAACAGGCCCCATATCAATAGCTCTATACCTAACTCCGCTTATTGAAAAGCAACTTTGTTTGAACATTAAGAAATCTGCATAGAATAAAAGTTTATTCATTTTTGTCTTAAATGGTTCAATTTGTTCGGAAAAAAACACAACCATTTCTGTGAATTTTTCAAAATTCGGGTTTCTATAGCCTGAATATACGTCAGCTAAATGGTCTCCTAGCAAATAATTTTTTAAATTAAACTTAAAAATGTTTCGTTTTCTATCTTCTACAATACTTTGAGCTATGTCTATGTATTTTTCTTTTGTTTTTGAATCTAATAAATCACATAATTCTACTAAATCAATGAATTTTTTCGAATCATCAATCATCTGGATTAATCTTGCATTAGATACACTTGGCATTTCTCCCGATTCATATTGTCGATAACTATTGATGCCGAAACCTAAAATTGCAGACATTTTGGTCGCTGATAGATTATATTTTTTACGGATACGAATAATTTCATCTGGAAATGGGATGTTGAATAAATCACGATATTGATTATAAACTTGATTCATATTCACATCATCTAATGCTCCTGTTGTGAACTGCTCTCCACTATCTTCACATTTGTAATAATGAAAAACAACATCAAATGATTCTTTTCTAAAATCTATTGACCTTGATTCTTTTGTCAATATCATTTCTTTACTTGTAATTGGACTTTTCATAATCTATTATTTTAAAGGATATTGCATTTTATATTCTGCTAAATGAAAGGAAATACAAATAACACTACTCCCTTGAGCTCCAACAGTGATTTTAATATAAACTTCTTTCTTTTTGATAGTTTTTCCAAAAACCCACATATCAGGTCCTCCATAAAGTTTTTCTTCGAGAGGCCCTTCACTATAATCTTTAGTGGCTAATGCTTCTAATGTAGCTCTTCGGTCGATAGGGCGAAGTTCTAAATCAACAAGGGCTTGTGCATTTTTACCTCTATCGTCACGAAAAAGGATGTCCCAAAATTTCATTTTCTCTTTGAATTCTTTCAGAAATGATGCTATTTCCTTTTCGGTACTCATAGTCTTTGTTTGGTTGTGCAAAAGTAATAACAATTACTAATATACAACTATAAAGTTGAATAAATAATTTTTAATTGCTAAAATTCAACTTTATGGATGTTTTAGGTTGAAGCGGAATACTGACTAATTGTTGGTAACGGTTTGTAATCGAGTAGGTAAAGGGAATTTCACCCTAAACCTCTCACAGAACCCCCGCATCGAGTGCGGGGCAGGCTGTGCTTGAAAGTCTCCCCTCACACGGCTCTTGTTGTACAAATCTAAGCAATTACATTAATGACCGAAAAGTTCCAATGGTAAAATAGTGTTGGATATTGTTTCCGCACATTTGCTAACCATTTGTAGGCTTTCCTGATACTGGTTTTGTATCGCTTATACCTTCTCCTTGCCCACCAAACTAATCGCATACTTAATAGTCGAAATACTTTTGTGAGTTCGTACATCCTAAATTTACCATAGTAATGCACCCATCCTCTAATCATTGGATTGAGATATTGGGCAACTCCTACGATGCTTTTAAAACTTAACTTGTTCACATTGAGCTCTTCTAACTTGTCTGCAATACGTTTTCTTGAACTGATACTTATAGCACAATCATACCCTAAAAATAGCTTGCCTAATTTCTTAGAAAATGCTGTTCGGGGTTGAAAGGAGTATCCCAAAAAATCAAATTTAACTTTTGGGTATTTCCCTTTTCTACGGTGGTCTCGGCAATAGACAATCTTTGTCTTCTTTGGATGTAATTCCAATTTTACCGATTCCATTCGTTGATGCACTAATTGCAATATCTGTTCTGCGTGAACTTTGCTTTTACAGTGTATTATTACATCATCGGCATAACGACTAAATTCTACACGCTTATCTGTGTTCTCTAACCACTTATCAAAAGCATAATGTAGAAACAAGTTTGCCAACAGAGGGCTAATAACCCCGCCTTGTGGCGTACCTTTTCCTTGCTTTTCAATAGTTTCTCCAGATACCGTAAAAACGGGTGCTTCTAACCATCGTTTTATGTAAAGCCTTACCCAATTCTCGGGTACGTGTTTCTCTACGGCTAGCATTAGTTTGTTGTGGTCTATATTGTCAAAGAATCCTTTGATATCCAAGTCTATTACCCAGTCTTGCTTCCAACAATTTTCTCGCACCCTTGCCAATGCCTGATGGGCATTTTTATTAGGTCGATAACCATAAGAGTTTGGACTGAATACTTCCTCTAATCTTGGCTCTATAAACATTTTGACCAC
>JALSJD010000107.1 GCA_026989535.1 Cyclobacteriaceae bacterium | reverse complement strand
ATACAGATATTGTAAGGGTTTTCCATGTATCTGTAGACAGTGTTAGCAGGTGGAAAAAGGTATTGATTGAGCAGGGCGAAGAAGCCTTTTTCAACGCTGAGAAGCGTCACGGCAGAAGCCATAAGTTACTTCCCGAAATGCTTGAGAGGATCCAATCTAAGCTCAACACAGGTCAAAGTGTTAATTCGATTGCCAAAGGCGAGGGTATTTCAGAGGGCAGTATTCGCTATGGGTTCGCTACGGGGAAACTTTAAAAAAAAGCAAAGAAATAAGTGATGACGCTTCCACCGGTTCGAGTTCACGCAGCCAAAGGAGTCGGCAAGATGCTGAATGTGCCTCAGAATTAGGCATAGCCACTACCAATACAGAAGAAAGAGTTCTTGCAGTTACGGGCGAACAAGAATACGCCAAGAGCCGTTTTGACCTCCATCAAAGTGTGATGAACGCTGGAGTCTTGTTCTCCCTTCCCGCCTTGATCTCACAAGGGTTGGAACAGTTGTTCAAGACCTCCTTCCGGATTCTATGGGTTACACGTAATCCTATCCTGTTTTATGGCCTTGTGCCGAATCAAGAATCCCGAACAGTTAAAAAAACAACCCCCCGGAGAACTGGGAAAGCTACTTGGTCTGGATCGGGTTCCCGAAGTTGGTCATTTCAGGAAAAAGCTAAAACAAGTGTTGGTGCAGGAAAGGACAGATGAGCTTCATACAAAGCTGTTCAGGTCATGGTTGGGAACAATAAAAAACCGCTTTTTGCCTTTTCAAACAGACACTACTTAGTGTTTGTCATGATTTGATGTTTGTTTATTGGAGTTTATAGACAAACACTACTTACTCAGAGGTACTGTTTAGCTATTTTATTTTTTTAGTGCCTCCTTGCCGATCTAACGGCAGAAAATACAAACCTACCTTACAACCGAGGCCTTAAGCTGCTCTGTTTTACCCCCTGCGTTTACTTCTATCATATAAATGCCTTGTGGAAGAACCTGCCCATCAATTATTAATTGGTTTAAACCAATTTCCCCTTCGTACAATTTGGTAAGCACCAACTGACCCGATCTATTTACTACTCTGATTTTAATTAAAGCACCACTCTCTAAGTTCACATCTACCTTAAAAACTCCGGTTGTTGGGTTGGGGTAAGGCTCAGAAATATTAACTGCTACAGTTATATTAACACAACTTTTATCTAATTTAATTTTGATTGGATCAATAATATCTACACAAATACTTTTGGTATTTGAGTTGGATGCAATGGCATAAGAAGCAGCATAATTGATGGTTTTACCTGCATAAATAAGGGCATTAATAGGCTCTATTACCTCTGTGCCATAATCCGCTCTAAACACTAAATTAGAAGTGCTATCAATACTATTTGTTCCGGTGTTTTCAATGGTAACCACAAAATTAATTTTATCGTTGCCAGCTAGTGGGGTTACAGCAATAATTGATGCACTAGAAATTGGATTAACTACCTCTATTAATTGGGTGGTTTCATCGTAGCAAGTTGGGGTAGAAGAGGTGCGCAATGTAACTGCATATTGCCCAATTTTATTAAATATAAATGTGGGATGCTGTTCGGTGCTTGTGGTATTATTTGCATCGCCAAAACTCCAAAGATAGGTATTACCTCCGGTAGATAAATTCGTAAAATCTATTTTTAATGGAGCGGCACCAAAAGTGGTTGGCGTTTCAAAATTAGCAAAAGGTGAGCCAATTAAACTTACGGATGTGGTAGTGGTTTCTTCGCAACCAGCATTGGTTATAACCGATAGGGTAATATTATAATTGCCAGGAGCAAGCGAAGTAGTTGCTACGGAATCGGTTGAAAAAACCGTGCCATCTGCCCGCCATTCGCGTGCAATAACAGCATCGTTTAAAGGGTTGGTGGTGTCATAAAACGTGGTGCTGGTACTGCCACAGCCCTCGTTATATCTAAATTGAACTATGGGAGGAATCTCTACCAATACATCTTGCCTGATGGTTTGGGTACAATTATTAACCAATTGCACCGTAAGCTGCACGGTGTAAGTACCCGAAGCATTAAAGGTATAGCTTGGATTTTGTGTGTTTAATAAATTGCCCTCTATAATCCACGCCCAATTGGTTATGGCAATACCAAACGAGTTGGTTAAATCGGTAAAAGTGGTGGCTTCTCCTTCACAGGCTTTATCCCATTCAAAATCTACCACAGGCCCTTGTGCTACCGAAACAACACTTTGATTGGTGCTAAAACAACCAAATTGCGAATAGGCTTTTAAGCTTACCGTAAAATTGCCCGTTTGGTTGTACACGTGGCTTGGGTGTTGCTCTGTGGAGGCGTTTCCATCGCCAAAATCCCACTCCCAAGCCACCATATTGGCATTGGCCACCAACGACTGATCTGTAAATTGAATGGCAGTTGTAGAACAGGGCAAATCGTTGGCAAAGTTAACAACTGGTATGCTGTGGCTATACACCGTATCTACTTTAGTGGTGGTGCAACCCAAGTTATTGCCAACAGTAAGGGTAACCACATAGTTGCCCGCTGCGGCATAATTATGGGTAGGGTTTTGGATGGCAGAAAATGTACCATCACCAAAGTTCCAGTTCCAAGTGGTTAGGTTGTTGCCAGTGGTAGCATCTGTAAATGTGGTGGCGGCTCCATTGCAGGTGTTGTTAAAGGAGAAGGCGGTGGTGGGCGACTCTTCAATGTTAATTGTTTGCTGGGTAACATTGGCACAACCCGGAATGGAAGAAGTAAGCGTAATTGTTTTGCTGCCCGAGGTTAAAAATGTAAAAGAAGGTTCTTTTTCGGAAGAAGCCCCTTCTCCGTTAAAGTCCCACGTCCATGTAACAGCAGCTCCTGTTTCGCCTGTGGTGGTGTTGGTAAAAAGTACAGGATTGTTCTTACATAAATTGCCTACAGGGTAGCTAAAGTTGGGTATTGGCTCTTCATACACTTGTACCGTATCTATCAGTAGATTTGTACAGCTGTTGGCATCGGTTACAGTTAGTTTTACTTGGTAGTTGCCTGCCGTGGCATAGGTATAGGTGTCGTTTTGTAAGGTAGAAGTGCCTATGCCATCGCCAAAATCCCAGTTCCAGTTGGCAATGCTACCCGAAACTTGCTGCCCACTAAAGCTAATGGGGCTGGAGAGGCAGTTCCCTGTAATTTGGGCGGTAAGTTGGGGGGCTTGGGAGGAGGAGATGGTGATGGATTGGGTAGATGCATTTACATTACCAGAGCCACTGTAAGCTTCTAAGCTAATTTGATTGGTCGCTCCTAAGCTATACGCAACCACCGGATTTTCCACTTTGGAGGTAGCTGGTATTGCACTACAAGATGTAGGAAATGTATAGCGAATCAAGTTGCCTGCACCTGGGGTTGATGGATTACTTAATTCAATTGAAAACCCATGCCAGTTGGAGCTATCTCCAACCCATTCGGTAGCAAAATTAGAGTTTAGTCCAAAATTACCTAAACTCTCCCCTGTACCGGAAAAATCTGCAATACTGGTACCAAAAGATAATTTATAGAGGTTGCCTAATGCTGATTGAATGAGACCATAATAATTACCTCCTTCAAAAATAATGGATAGCGCAGCCGGAAAACTATAAGACGTATAAAACAATATTTCTCCGGTAACAGGTGCTAATGATAAATCATTTTGAAAATCCAGTGTAAAAACTTTATTATTTGAATAAGAAGTAACTAACCCAATCCAACTATCGCAATCTTTTGCAATATCTATACCACGTGGGTTATTTGCTCCTACTACATTAAAAGAAGATACTATTGGTGTATTGAGAATAGAATTCCCAAACTCTACCCTGCTAATACTGTTGTTTCCTCCATTGGAGATGAATACAAAAACATTGCCTTGGTCTTGAACAATTGTTAAATTGTTTGGCGTGTTTAGTTGGCTAAAATCTCCTAAATTTGTTGCAGTGGGGGTCGAATTTATTAAACTAGCTCCAAATGAAAATCTTATCAGCTCATTGGTAGTTGAATTTATGACTAGTATATACCACTCCTGCAATTCTTCATACATAACAAAATCATAAGCTCCTGAAAGAGCTGATGAGGGATTGCCAAGGTTTGTAATTGTTGGTGTGTTTAACAGGCTGTTTCCAAACTCAAACCGAACCAATTGGTTTGTTGATTGATCGATAGAAAATCCAATCCAATTTCCGTCATTGGTTTCTGCTATTCTAAAGGATCTTCCTCTATTTAAAAAACTACTTGTTCCAATACTTTCTACAGTAGGAGTAAGCTCAAAATCGCCACTGCAAAAATCCCAAAAATAAGCACTTGCTCCTGTTGAGCTATTTATGGGATATAGTTGTTCTTGTGTACAACCTGTTGCTGGCAAATTAAAATTACTCGTTGGGCACTGTGCGTTGGATATATTGCTCAATACCATTAAGAAATAAAAAATAAACCCTGCTCTAATCATGTATAATCTAATTGGTATTAATAACAGCAAATCTACTTTAGTAACCTAGTATAGACAGAAGATACTAAATTTACTTGATTGTTAAAATCAAATTTACTTTCGGCTCTTTTTTTTCCTTCCAAAATAAACAAAGTTCTTAATGCTGCATCATTGGCTAACCTTATAATTGCTTTGCTCATAGCTAAAATATCATTTACAGAAACCAGCATGCCAGACTTGTTGTGTTCAATAATTTCTGATGGCCCACCACAAGCCGTTGCAATAATAGGTGTTTGGTAAACTAATGCTTCTAGGGTGGTCATCGAAAACGACTCTGATTCTGAAAAATTAAGCATCAAATCAGCCTTAATAACGTCTGCTTTTGGATTGTTGGAAAACTCGTTAAAAATAATATGCTTTTCTAATCCTAATTTAGCCGTGTAGTTGACTAACGTGTTTTTAAAGGCTTGGTTTTTTAATTTGCCAAGTGTGCCACCTTTAAAAACCAATTGTGTATTATTAATGCTAGGCAAAGCTAACTTATAAGCATCTATTGCTTGTTTATGGCCTTTACCCTCTATGTAATTTGATAAATACAGTATGGTAAAACTCTCATTTTGTTGTTTTTTGCTGCTTAACTGAGGAGAGATTGTGTCTGGGATCGCATCATATATAATTACACCTCTTTTAAAATTGGAAGCCACTGTGTTAGAAACAAAAATTATTTCGTCTGCGTATTTTTCTATTAATTTTCTCCAAATATAATATAGCTTTTTAGCATAAGAGGTTGGCAATAAACGAACATGGTAAACCAAGCTTAATTTAGGATTAAAAATTTTGAGAATAATCCCACACATGTTGTAGAGATCATTTACATGGATGATGTTTATTTGGCGTTTATTAATTATGCGTTGAATACGAAAACAATTAATAATTAAAACTGGAATATAAAAAAACAAACGCCAGTTTTTTTGAATTTCGAGAAAGGGTATATGATATGCTGAAATTTTGCTACGTGAGAGGCTTTCTACTAATGGAGGAGAAGGCGAAGTAAAAACAAAGTGGTGTTTTTTCTGTAAGGTTTTAGCAACGGATACAATAGACTTATAGGCCCCTGTTATGGAAGGAGAGTTATCGAGAATTAAAATGTTGCCTATTGGGGTGTTCATTTTTTTCTTAACCAAAGTGACCCTGGTATTCGATTAGTGTTTTGGCCTAAAACTGGAAATGCTTCGTAAGTCTGTTTTTTATAATTACAAGTTAGGTAGCTCATGGCAATCACAATTTCAAATTCACTATTATTAGATAAGAAGGCTTCTATTAAATACTGTTCGTTCCATAACCTATACTCCTCTTTTAGCCAGTCTTCGGGGTAGTTTAAAGGTGAAAATATATCATGAAAATGTATTAACACTCCAGTTTTAAGCTGTGGTAATATATGAAGCACTTCGTATAATACATCCCCTTGCGGTCTTATAACATGTGAAGAGTCTATAAAAAGTATGTCGTTACAGTTAAGTTGATTAAAAAAAGTTAAATCCACCTCCTCCACTTTTTTTCTAATTAAATCTACCTCTAGCTTACTTAACCAAGGCATTTCATAAGGCTCAATACAAATGAGTTTAGTGTTAGTTTTACCTTGTTTCAAATTTTCATTAATTGCTTCATTAGCTATTAGTGTTGAGTAGCCACTCCCTATTTCGATAATAGTGCTAGGCTTAAACTTTCTTATTATAGAATAATAGCACTCGGCATCTCCTGATGGGAAAGAGCCATTTTGATAAAAAAAAGCAGGTTTAGGAACTTCATTAACTGGCTTTTCTAAAAGCTCTTCTTGGTAGTTAAACGATTTCAATAATTCAAGCTGTGCTTCATCATTAAAGTTAATAGCTGGGAGCTTTCGATATTCCTGATGATAATTGTCAAAATCAAATTGTGGTTCGTAGTAGTGTTTTACAATTGGAAAAACACCAATTGAGTTAAAAACTCTTTGCGTAAAAAAGAATTTTTTTAGGCCTATAAATTTTAAGAATCGAAAATATAAACTTGCAATTATTGCAATAGGTAAAAACAAAATGTCAAGAAGGGGAGCCAATATCCCTATTTTTTGTATGACAAATTTGACCGCGTTATTCATATTTATTTTTATTTAAATAATTGCCGATTTTTGAGCTTATAAAAGAAGCCCCATTTTTATTTAGGTGCGTATTATTTGCAAAATACTCTTGTTGATAAATAATAGAACTGTCGTTTAAAAAATTTAGATAAGTTACATTTTCATATTCTTTACTCCATATTGTTCCCCAATTATAAATAGAATCTAGTTGGTTGTAATGCGGTTTCCCTTTATGATATACAGGCATCCCTACAAAAAGCACTTCAATGTTTTTATTGGCAGCTTGTAAAATTAGTTTTTCATACAGTTTAATTGAAGTTTGAGATATTTCGGTTTGAATTAACCCGCTAGTATTCCCCTTTTCATAGTTTGAATTAATGTTACTATACCCCTTGTAATCTTCAGACATTTTTGGCTGACTATTTAAAAGTAAATCATAAATTCCAATAATCGAATTTAGCACAATTTTAGAATTAAGCTGTGTTAAATAATAAAATGGCAAAGTAGCTATTTTATAATAGGTGGGACTAATAGCGCTTAGTGCTTCTTTTACAAACTTATTATTTAAGTAAGGATAAAATTCATGGGGTTGGTATAAATTATCCGTTTTATTAAATACATTAGGAAATATGTCTAGCACAATTACCTTGTTGTTCTTGGTATAATCAAGAAACGAAAAAGCGATGCTGTTCCAGTCGATAATTCTTCTGCCACTAAGGGCTGCATTATAGCTTTTTTTTTCTGTTATATTACTTATAATTAGGGGGTTTATGCCTCCTTCGGCTACGGAGCTACCAAACACGATTATTTCAGGATCGATGGTTTTCACATCAAGAAGTAACCTAAGTTTTAAATCTGCATTTGAATCATAATGCTTTTGGCCTACTTTTAAAAAAGTACTAAAGGCTGTTAGCCCTAAAACAAACAGGGCACAAAATAAACCAAACCTAAAAATAAAGGACTTCATAAATCAAAATTGAAAATATATAAACTCAATATTGCCATGATTGCCAAAAAAGATAATGCAAAGTGATACGCCATAGTAGATACTCCACCTTAGTGTGCCATTTAGCGCAAAGAACCTTTTTCTAAAATTGCTAAAGTATAAACCGTATTCCATAACGAGCATAATTAGAATAAAAAAAACTGATAGAATTAATTTTGGCATAGTAACTAATGGTATGCCGCCAACTACTTCGCTTAGTAAGTTTATATTAAAATGCCAGCTATTTATATCTGCAATGTTTTTTATAATAAAGAGCGAATGTTGAATGGAGTCGGCTCTAAAAAATACCCACCCAAAGGTTACAAGGTTAAAAACCAGTAGCATTCTAATCATTTTTTGAGTAGGGTTAAGGTCTAGCTTTATAGTAGATTTTTTTGCCAAAAAGTACTCCATTAATAGCAGTACTCCATGTACAAACCCCCAAACTATAAACGTCCAGTTAGCCCCATGCCAAAACCCACTTATAATAAAAACAACGAGTATATTAATAGCCATTCTGCTCACTTTTACACGGTTTCCTCCAAGGGAAATATATACATAATCTCGAAACCAAGTAGATAAGGATATATGCCAACGAGACCAGAACTCGCTCATCGACTTGGAAAAATAAGGAGCTTTAAAATTTTCCATTAGCTTTATTCCCAGTATTCTAGATGAGCCGATGGCTATGTCAGAATACCCTGAGAAGTCGCAATAAATTTGAAAAGCAAACAAATAGGTTGCTATTAATAAGGTGAGTCCATTTTGCTCTCCACTTGTGGCATACACATGGTTTACAATTACCGATACTCTATCGGCAACTACCACTTTTTTAAAAAGACCCCACAAGATTCTCCTTAGTCCGCTAATAACATCATTATAATTAAACTTAACTTGTTTTTTGAGCTCAGGTAAAAACGTAGCTGCACGTTCAATTGGGCCTGCCACCAATTGAGGGAAATAAGTTACATACAGCGCAAATCTGGCAATATTTTTTTCAGGACTAATCTTACCTTTATAAACATCTATGGTATAGCTAAGCGTTTGAAAAGTATAGAACGAAATACCTACCGGAAGGAGAATATCCCAATAGGGAAAATGTTGAGTGCTATTTGTAAAGGATAGTAGTTGATTTACGTTTTCTGTAAAAAAATTAGCATATTTAAAAGCTGCCAATAGCCCAAGATTACTGATAAGGCTTATGATCAAATAAGTTTTTTTCCGAGGCTGGGCCTTTGCTTTATGTATTTTAATGGCTAAAAAATAATCTACTAACGTAGAAAATATAATTAAGACTATGTATTCTACTTTCCAACTCATATAAAAAAAGTAGCTTGCCAAGAGTAAGAGTACCCAGCGATGCTTTGCGGGCAACGCATAATAAATTAGAACAACGGTTGGTAAAAACCAAAGATATTGAAGTGAATTAAAGAGCATTTAATTTAGAATGACAGACTCCCATTTAGAGATTAATTCTTGAGAAGTAAACTCTCTAGCTCGTTCATAGCCAAGGTGACCATATTGGTTTAAAATTTTGTTATTATGTAGTAATTCAATAATAACATTTGCCCATTCTCCTATACTATTCTCTTCCTTAAATGGAGGAGCCAAAATACCAAATTCGGTTTTTAAAACTTTTCCTTTTTCTCTTTTTAATCCTTTTTTATTTAATATTTCATCTGGGCCATAGGGGCAATCGGTACTTATTACAGGTATTTCAAGTGCCATTGCTTCTACTAAAGCATTCGGGAAACCTTCAGCTGATGAGCACAAAGTAAATAAGGAAGCTTTTTTTAGTATGGGCAATGGATTTTTTATGTAACCTAAAAATACGACATCCGCATTATTGATTTTTTCAAAGCCTAATGCTACCGCATCGTATGTTAGGTTTAACTGTTTACATAAATTTATTAATTCCTCGCCCATATTTCCATCTCCAAGCACCACAAGTTTAACTTCTTTGTTTACCAGCTTAACTTTTTTATACACTTTTAAAAGATGTTGGAAACCTTTTTCTGGTGAGAGCCGCCCAATGGCAATTATAAAGCTTTCTCCAACTATTTTTTTAAATGGTTCCGGTAGCTCTTCATCAGCACTTTTATTCAATTGATTAAAATTGTACCCATTATAAATGGTCGTAATTTTATTGGAAGACACCAATTGGTTCATCTCCTTTTTTATACCATTATTAACAGTAATAATAGCATCTGCTTTTTTGTACAAAAAAGGCATCAAAATATTAAGTCTAACAAATCCAAGTAGTCCTTTTATATGTTCGTCCTTATATTTTGAGCCTCTTATACTTAGTATAACCTTTTCTTTTTGTTTAGATAATATGTTGATATAATCGGCTCCTTCTAAAAAGCTAATGCTTACGTCAGGTCTAATTTCTTTTTTTATGCTTCTTAATCTTAGTACTCTCTTAACAAAATTTAAGAATTTATTTATTACGTTATTAGATGCCAATACATTAAGAGAACGAATATTGCCTCCTGTTGAGTAGGCTGCGTCTGAAATTGTATTAAATACAATAATGGTAATGTTAAATTTTTTAGATAATTCAACACTTAAGGCACAAAATGATTTCTCAGCTCCTCCATACCCAAACTCTGGTAGAATCATTATTATTTTTTTCATGCTTTGTGTTTAATTATATGCACCCAAAGAGGAAGGGGAATTTAAGCAACTTTTGAAACTAAAAAAAGCCATTCGGAGGTAAGGAAATTAAATACAGGTACCTTTCTGATTTTATTTAAGATAAAAAATTGGCCTTTTTGGCTAAACCTACTAATTGGAAAAAAGCTCCAAGAATAACCGCTTTGCTTTTTAAGTTTAAACCCACTGTTAATTAGCTTTTTTATAAATTCTTGTTTGCCAGTCTTGTTTAATTCGTACCCATAATTTTGAAGGCTTGATTTAGAGTTTTTGTACCTGTAATGGTCGGCATCTGATATTTGAATTATCGCATGGCCATCATCTTCTAATAAATCATAAATTTTAGAAAATAACAATTCTATATTTTCAATGTGTGCAACAACTCCAATACATAAAATCAAATCGAATTTTTTAGAAAATGAATAGGAAAGAAAGTCTCCTTCAATAATTTCCGGTTCATAATTCGACTCAACTTGGCTAAATTTTAATTTTGCTTTTAACAACATAGCTTTTGCCGAATCAATGGCTACCACTTTGTTTGATTTTAAAAAAGGTAGTGATAAACTTCCGTCACCACATCCTATATCGAGCACGCTTTTGCCTAGTATAAGCTTAGGTTTTAACTCATTTATGATAGACTCCCTCAAAGCTATATTAAAGGTGTTATCTAGGTACGGCTGTGTGTTAAAAAAATTTGAAACTACATTTACTCTGCTATCCATCTAAGTTATGTTATGGGAATCTTTATTAATTGATTGAATACTTTTATAAGTCTTTTGGCGTTATAGTTTGCTCCATAATGTAGAGGTGGTTGATATGGTTCAAATTTTTCATTATTATTAAAGGTGTTAATTAAAGATTCTATATAATCCTTAATTTCTTTTATTTGATTGTGTTGAAAACTTTTACCAACACCATATTTATTTATAAAAATATCGGTTGATGATCCTTTGGGAGTAATGGCTAAAATAGGTTTAGTTGTTGCGCAATAATCGAGTAATTTAGAAGGGAGGGTTGTTAAATCAGCAGGTTTTTCGTATTCTTTATCAATTATTAAAAGTATATCACTTTTTTGTTGGAGTTCGATACTTTCCTTAAAACTTATGCCCCCTAATAACTCAATTTCAGGTATATCATATTTTTTAAATAACCGTTTACTTGTTTCATCCATTTCGCCCGCAAACCAAAACTTAATATTTTGCAACTTGTTTTTTTTGCTTAATTGGGCTAGTACTTGCAAAATAACCTGAGGGTTTCGTTTACCATAAAAATTACCTGTGTGAGTAATGGTTAAATGCTCGCAGTTGTTTGTATAGTCATCTTCAATAACTATATCTTCCTCATAAACATTTGGCATAAAGGTAAATTTCTCTTTATGTAAGGGGTATTTGTTTTTATAAAATTGCACAGCTAACTCAGAGGTTAGCGTTACTTTACTAGCTAAGTTGACACAAGCGTTTTCTACTATATGCTCTCCCTTAATATTTTCAATAAAAGTATTGTCTTCCCATGGGTCGCTTAAGTGCATTACCCATGGTACTTTAAAATGTTCTTTAATTTTTTTAGCTAGTAGTGTTGAAGCGTGGGGCAATGCCCGCGAATAAATAAGATCAGGTTTAAATTTAATTTGAGCCAACGCTTCTTCAAAATAATTTACAAACCTTTCTTCAGGTGTAGAACTAGTCATTATATTTAATACCCTATCCGTACGCCTCCCTTTGTAAGCATTTAACTCAACTCGGTTTTTAACTAAAATGCCTTTTAAAATTGAGTTGTCTTCTCTCGCCCAACTATGTTTGGGTGTGTTACTGGTAATTAGTTCTATATTAAACGCATCGTTTAAATGTTTTAAATATCGCCCAACTTGGATACTTTCAGCTCCTTTTTGGGGTGGAGCAGACATACTCACAAGTAAAATGTTTTTCATGTTATAGACAGGCTTTAAAACGCAAGTTTAAGACTATTGGTAACAATAATGCGATTTAGTTCAACATCTGTTTTTAACAACTCTTTTTTATTACCCATATTCATATACAAAGAATCTAACATGTCTTTGTCTAATTTTTTGCAAGTCATAGAATTATTATAATTTGCATTTTTAAAGAAACTAAGAATTTGATTAGTTTTATATGAAGAAGAAATATAGAATGGTGTACATCCTATGATTGCGCCAACAATTGCCCCATGAGCTCTTTCTGTAAACAGAATTGAGCACTTTTGCAATTGCAAGATATATTCGTTTAGTGTAATAGAGTGTGGCTGCCAAATGTTGATGTTAAAATGTTTTTTGCATTCATTTATAAAACTTTTGTCAACGGCTTCGTCAAACGCAAAAAAATGCACATTCCATCCTAATTTTTTTAAATGCAAAGCCAAGCCAAGGATCTTATTCTCAAAGGTGGTCTTATTACCCATTAAAATAAAACCTACACTTTGTGAAGTATTGGAGCTGTGTGATTGTTGAAAAAGATCGTTCCAGTAATTAGTAGCAAAAGCAAGGTCGCTACCTAGGCTTCTTTTTCTTAATTTTTTTATTAAATTAAAGCTAATTTTATCCCTCACCATAATAAAATCTGATGATGCCAAATCAACTAGGTTAGCATAAAATAATTTAGCTGAATTAGTATAGGGGCCTATCCCAATTCCTAAAATTATTTTTTTGTTATAAGTTATTCTTTGCTTTCTGCCTGTAATATTTCTTAATAAAAAATCAACCCTTTTAAGGGTGGAGTAGCTAATAATATTTATTACCTTATTTCGAAGGTAGTAAAACATCCCACCATATTGGTTGTCAAAATACGTGCCGCCTCCACCTTCAACAACTAAATCGAAATGCCCTTTAAATGTCCAATCAACTAACGGTACTTTTTTTTCTAATATTTTGAAAATATAATTATTATAACCTTGTTTAAGTTTGAAACCGCTTAGATTTTCAGTATTATTTGAAAATATTGTTACGTTTGAACTTGGGTATTTTTCTTTAATTAGCCGATAAGAAATTAGCATCAGTAAATCATCACCAAAATTTCCAAACCCATAATAACCCTTTAATAAAATGTTCATTGTGTACGAAATATGGAAGATGGCTCTTATTTAAAAATTTATTATAAAGTAAGACGATAGGTATAAAAGAATTACTACAGCTAAATTTCTGATAATTGGCCAAATACTAATGTTTAATTTTTTAAATAATAGTATTATTTGAGATGCATTTTGAATAAGTGTAATGAAGAAATAAATAAAGACTGCAAAATTAAAATCATTTAGTAACCCTCCTATGACTAGCCCACAAATTTTAAAAACAATAAAAAACAAAGTTAGTTTTAAATTTGCCTTTTCATAATGGATGAGTCTAAATACCACCGAAAGTGGAATTGCTGCAACAGCAAAAGCGAATGAAATTGCCATAAAAGAACTCAGGTGGCTCGCACCAGCCCATTCATCTCCAAGTAGCAAGGTTAAGAACAACCCTAAAACCAAAGCTAGAGCTAGCAGCCCAATTACACCCACATAAAACAACTTATTAAATAAGCCAAGAACCGTTTTATTTCTAATTTCAACATCATTAATTATTGCTGCTATCTTAGGCAAAAAAACAGCCCCGATAGAAGTCCCCATTAGATTTAAAGGAATCTGAATTAAGCTTAATGATAAGGAAAAAAGACCTACATCATCTTTCGTAAATTGAGTGGCTATAAAATAAATAGGTAATTGCGTGCTAATGCTGTTAATAATAGAGTTTAAGGCAACGTAAGTGGGGTACTGTTTGTATTTTAAAAGTGTTATTCTATATAAGGCGTACTCTATTTTTTTGGTAAATATAAGTTTTGCCTCTAGCAACATACGTTTACTTAAAAGCCCAATAGACTCTGATATAAATGCTAATACACTACCGATTACTATTCCTAAAGCATCTTGACTCCATATTATCCCATAGGATAAAGTACTCGATTTTCCTACAACAGTGGCCGCTATCCTAGATTGGGCTGACCTTTTAAATTCTTGCAGTTTTATATTCCAACCTCTAAACATGATAAATAGCCCAGAGAAAAACACATAAATTGGAATGGCGAAGTAGAAACTTTCAAAGCTATTATCTATAAAATGAACATAGACAAATAAAGTAATGCCCGATAAGATAGTAACTGTAACCAATGCCAACAGGGTTATCCTTACGAGCGTAAAAAACTCAATTTTACTCTCTGCTGCTACGTAACCAGCTTGTAATTGCAAGGTGGCAAATGGAATGATTAAACTAGCAATAGCCGTAAAAATTGCAAAATTGCCATACGCTTCAGGCCCGTAAATTTTGGCAATTACAGGCGTTAATAAAAAGCCAATAATTAAAACAAAGGTGTTTCCACTTAAATTATAAGCAACATTGCGTACAAAAGAGTTGGAGCCTTTTAAACCTGTGATAATCTCTTTTAGGTGGCTAAGAAAAAAAATATAAAAAGGCTTCATTTAAAAAGTAAGATAATAACACAAATAATGTCTTTACCTTAATTTGAAATAGGTTTGATTTTAATTTTACAAAAATAGTTATAATCTATTGTCAACCAAGTGTATAATGTTGATAAAATGTAATTATTCAGCCGAAAAACATAGCCACCAAGACAGAAGGACTAAAAGAACCACAAAGTATTAACTTAACACATATAAAATTTTGTGAAACTTGGAGGCTTAGTGCCTTCGCTACGCCTGCCTTGCCAGTTCAGGCAGGCTGTGGCTAAAAAGGTAGCGGGTGTATAACATTTTGTCGCTAATTATTTATACTGTTATTTTAGGAGTAGGATGTTACAACTAATAAAGACTGATTAAAATTTATTATAGCCATAATGTTTAATCTCTTTCCATATCTACAGATTCCTGCTCGCCAACTGGCGAGAATGACGATTTCTATTTTGCTTTTCTTTTTAATAATAGGTTAGGGGGCTTGCAAAAAATGGTTTAAACTAAAACGACAAAATGTTATGCACCCAAGGTAGCTTTAATGGGTGAGTAGGTACGATAAAATAATAACTTGGTTTCACCAGCACGTAATTGTTTAGGAGTAAGTAATTGAGGAATGGTGTGCGTTAGGTGTCAAAACCATTCCCGCTAAATTCAAGTACTGTTAATTTTTTGCTCAATGAACTCTTACATTTAGCTATTCTATCTTAGTGGTAAAAACTACCAACAAGGGGTTCGGTCGAAATGGACAATCTACTTTTATTGGTTAGCTTCACCTGTTATCCAATCTAAATAGTTGTTGGGTGTTATTACTTTAAAATTTGCATGGGGGTAGGCTTTACCCCAAGCAGCCGGCACTTTGTGTTTTTTACTTCTCCATTTAAATTCATACGCATTTAATTCATCTTGTTGCTGTTCTACCCAATCTAATTCTTGTTGGTCGTAGGTACGCCAAAAGTAGTTTTTTGTGATACTGCCTTTGTAATCTTGGTATTTGATACGTTCGGTAGCCAAGTAGTTTTCCCAAAGTTCGCCCACATCGTTACGCATAGTTATGATATTAAAGTTTCTAATAATGGCATTGCGTACACCATTATCATAAAAATACCATCGTTTACTTTTGGTAACTTCTTTTCTAAGATTACCACTAAAACCACCTAAGGGGTAAATAATAAACACTTTGGTTAATAAATCAAGGTATTGCTCTACAGTATTTCTGGTAATGCCACTTAAACTATTGGCTAACTCGTGTATGCTTACTTCTTTTCCTACTTGAAAGGCTAGCAAGCGAAGTAAGTTAAAAATTTTATCAGCCTTTCTTATTCCTTCATAGGCCAAGATGTCTTTTAATAATGTACTGTCAATTAATTCGAGTAAATAATCTTGCTTTTGTTTTACATTTTTTAGATGCCATAACTCGGGGTAGGCACCATAAATTAACCGTTGTTCTAAGTTAGCGGTTGTTTCTAATAAATCTTCGTGCTGTTGTAATTCTATTTGTGCTAGAGGATGCAATCTAAAAGTATATTTTCGTCCTACTAAAGGCTCTCCTAATTTATACGACAAATCGAACACGGCAGAACCTGTGGCAATAATGTGAATTCCAGGAATTTCATCTACCATTAATTTTAATTTTTCGCCAATGGTAGGGATGTGCTGGGCTTCATCTATTACCAAAAGTGATTTGCCCGCTAATAACTGTTTATAGTTGGCAATGGATTGTTTTTCTAACAGTTGTCTTGCATCTGAATCCTCTCCGTTTAGCAATAAATACTCCTTTTTAGGCCAACTCGATAGCATTTTTTTAATAAGGATTGTTTTACCTGTTCTTCTTGCGCCATATATAATAATCACCTTGTTGGGCTGCAATTTCTCTTGCAGATTTTCTAAAACTAACCGATTAATGTAAGTTGAACTCATTTCTATATCCTCCTATTCAACAAATTTACATTAATACGTTTAATATATTCAACAAATTTACATTAATATGTTTAATAAGTATGATTATTTTAACTCAGAATCCTCTTCGAGAGCCGCTGGGGTAAACAAGCGTGCTAATATGGGTGTAAATGCCAGGCTAAGCAGCGCAACATAGAGCCTACCACCTAACATAATGGATACATTTTTTAAGAATGGGAGTTCATTTTTGATAAAATGGCTGATTTTTTTATATAACTGTTTACTTTTCACAAAATGTATTTGTTACTATGGGCTGAATTATCATTCTTCTATGTTCAATTCTAAAAAATCTAATAAATTATAGACCATTACATTGTTTTTGAGTGGGTACGCCATCGCTACCGGTGCAATTACATAAGCTTCAGTTGCGTTTACATCTTGAAGGGCTGTATAAAATCCTTTTGTTAACTTGGGTGCAGGCGATGCTTTTATTTCGATTGCAATTACTCTATTAGCTTTGGTTAACACAAGATCTAATTCTACTCCTTTTGCAGTTCTGTAATAAAAATAATCCCATTCTTTAAATTTTGAGAGGATGTTTTCAATAACGGTCGACTCCCAAGAGCTGCCATATACTGGATGGGCGTATAGTTCTTCAAACGATTTTATATTTAATAATGAGTGCAATATTCCTGTATCTCTGATGTAAAGTTTAGGCGATTTGATAAGCCTTTTTTTTATATTAATATAATAAGGAGAGAGTACCCTTAACATAAATGTATGATGCAAAATATCGATGTAATGTTTTATTGTTGTGTGGCTTAGGCCTAAAGAGTTACCTATTTGAGAATAATTAGCCATTTGCCCATTTAAATGCGCAATCATTACCCATAACCTGCGAAGTGTTTCAGGGGGAATGTTAAATCCAAAAGTTTGCAAATCTCGTTCTAGAAAAGTTCTTGTAAAATTAGAGAGCCAACTAAAAGACTGTTGTGATGATTTACTCAAAATACTCCTTGGAAAACCTCCCAATAGACAATATTTTTTTAATGTGGTAAGCTTACCAAGCTCGTTTAATGAAAATGGAGCAAGGCTTAAGTAAGCAATTCGCCCTGCCAAAGATTCTGATGTTTGTCTCAGTAAATTTGGGGAGGAAGACCCAAGTATTAAAAATCTTGCCTTGGGGTTATCATCAACGAAACTTCGGATTACACTAAATATTTCAGGAATGAGTTGTATCTCATCTAAACAAATCAATTTTTCTCGGTGTTGTTCTAAAAATAGTTGAGGCTCCGATAATAATGCTTTATCAGATGGTTTTTCTAAATCGATAAAGAGGGTTGGGTTAAATTTAGATAGAATTTGCTTGGCTAAAGTAGATTTACCTACTTGCCGAGCCCCAATAATTGCTGTAACAGGATTATTTTTTATACTCTCTAGTACAGTATCGGTAATATTTCTAGCTACTTGCATTTTTTAAAGGTAGTAATAAAGGGTGTAAATTGAAAGTTTTATTTTCAATTTACACCCTTTATTTAATATTTTTTACCCGTAAACAAATGATTACCTGAACCTTGGTGGTAAAAACACCAACAAGAGGTAATTGTTGAAGCCTTATTAATAGGGATAATGTGCTTGGTTCAACTGTTTTTTTGTGTAGCATTTAAAAGCAGATAAGGGTTGGTTTATGATAGCACTGGCTAAATGTATTCTGTGATCTGAAATATACACAGCGTTTAGCAACACTTCTTCAATGCGTTTATCCCCATTCTTCTACATTGCTTAATATCTTCAACATCACCTCGATTGAATACCCTTTCGATAATAAAATTAGCTTTAGTATCATAGTCAAATTGTTCAAAATCCACATCCCAGAATATCCTTTTGTTTAGTAGTGGTCTATGAGTTTTCTGCATCTTCTTCAAATGTAATCAACAGGTGCAACTGTCAAATTACAACCCACTCTGATACTCCTCAAAAGTTTGCTTTTGATAGGCCCCACTACCAATAAATTGCAAGATTGGGTAAAAATCATTAGGACCACGGTAGCCGGCCAGTACGGTAATCCGCTCCATTTTTTCGTTTAAAAAAACCACCGATGGATAGCTAAGTTTACCATCTAAAAGCGCCACAGCCAACTCGTTGTAGCCTCTTCGACCATTTTCTACAAACTTAAACTCGTGATTATTAAAGTTGATAGGCTCTTGCTGCTCTGCATTAAATTTTACAGGGTAAAAATCATTTTGAAGCATTTTAGCTACTCTATCCTCACTAAAGGTGGCTATATCCATTTTTTTGCACCAACCACACCAATCGGTATAAACATCAACAAAAATGGGCTTTGGGTTCTCTTTGGCTTTTTCTACAGCTTCTTCAAAACTAAGCCACTGCACTTGTGCATTTACCAAAGTAGAAGAGATGGCAAATAGAATTATAAAAAGGATTTGATAAATTTTCATACAAAGCAAATATAAGTATTAAGGGTATAATAATACTTAAGTTGCATTAGTGCTTAAATTTCTTAGATAATTGCAAAATAAAATATTGCAAACAATTGCATTGGTAAAATATAATTTGTAAATCTTTTGCAATACAATATATTGTTATAAATTCGCACACATTTTTTTAAATTTAATCAAAAATTAATCAAGTATTATGAAGAAAATTTATCTAACTTTTAGTTTGCTTACGTTGTTTGTAGTAGGTGCATTTGCACAATCTGCTACTATAAAAGGTAAGGTAACTGACGAAACAGGACAAGGGCTTGCAGGTGCAACCGTTGTAATTCAAGGCACCTCCACAGGAGGCTCAGCCGATTTTGATGGAAATTATGCATTTACTACCGATGCAGGCACTTACACCTTAGTGGTAAGCTTTGTAGGTTATGAAACCATTACTAAATCGGTAACGGTAAGTGCTGGCGACAATGTGCAAAACTTTAAAATGGGTGAAGGTGATTTGCAACT
>JALSJD010000106.1 GCA_026989535.1 Cyclobacteriaceae bacterium | reverse complement strand
CCGCTACCGCTTCTGCCGCGGTTTCAGGAAACCAAACCGTTACCATTGCCGCCAGTGGCACAGGCATTACCGGTACCGATTATAGCTGGTCAGGTACTACCATTACTATGGTAGATGGAGCTACTACTGGCTCGGTTACTTTTACCATTTTAGACGATGCCGATGTGGAAGGAACAGAAACAGCCACCTTAACCATTGCCAACCCTTCGGCTGGCATAACGTTGGGCGCAACCACAACGCAAAATATTATAATTACCGATAATGATGCAGTTCCCATAAATTTATCCTTATCTGCCGGCACAAGAACCGAAGGTAATTTAACCCCTATTACCATAACTGCCACTAGTACAGTACCTGTAACAGGAGCACAATCGGTAGATATAAACATTACAGGTACAAATATTACAGGAGGAGACTACTCCTTACCCAGTAATACTATCTTAATTGCAGATAACTCCACCTCCGGAAATGTGACCATAACCATAACCGATGATGTTTTATTCGAGCTTTTAGAAACATTACAACTCTCATTTACAAATTATTCTTCTGGCTTAATTGGGGGAACAACAACTACTGATAACATCACCATTACCGATAATGACACAGCACCAACAGTAACGTTGTCTGCTAGTTCTCCCATGGCAGAAAATGGTGGAAATGCTACCGTTACAGCCACACTTTCAGCCATAGCCGGGGTAGATGTAACTGTAAACCTAGATTACAGCGGAACAGCCACAGGCAGCGGAACCGATTATTCCACCTCAGGAAATAGCATTTTAATCTCCTCCGAATCCGGAACTTTAGGTACTGTAACCATCACTGGAGTTGATGACGCTATAGATGAAGGTGCAGAAACCATCATTATAGACATAATCAGCGTTACCAATGGAACAGAAAGCGGTGTTCAGCAAGAAACCATTAGTATAACCGATGATGATCAAACTCCTTCCATCGTAAGTGTGGCTATCCCTAATGTGGCGATGAATGTAAATGATGTAGTTACGGCAACCATTACCATTTCAGATGATGGAGGCGATACACACACTTTAATATCAGGAACAGTTGCCGGTTATAATTTAGGCGCTCTTACCCCTGCTGGTGCAGGTGTTTACACAAGCCAGTTTACCATTACCGATGGCGGAACAGATTATGCAGGAACAGATGATATCCCTGTTTCGAATCTAGTTGTTAACGATCAAGGCAGCAACCAAAATACTCCTTATACTAGTGTAGTTACTCCTCAAAATGGAGACCCTATCGATGCAAACATTCCACAAATCAATTCCGTTACTTCTGTAGGATCGGCTGCAGGACTACTTGAAATAGGCGAGACCATTACCTTTACAGTTACACCACAAATACCAGAAAGTGGTCTTATTATTGCTCCAACCTCCTATAATGGAGGTTTGTTAACGTGGAGTACTACAAACGGTGGCACCACTTATACGGCTACTTACACCATTGCTAACGGGCATTCAGACCAAAGTACACCACTTCAACTCACCAGTGTAATAATTACCGACCCTTCGGGCAATACAAGTCCACCCGCCAGTACTTCGGATGTAACCAATACCATTGATGCCAATCTACCACAAATTAGTAGCGTTACATCAAATATTCCTACCATATCAGATTCTGATAACGGAAACCAAGTAATAATTACCATTACGTATAATGAAAATATGGATAATGGAACGATACCTGTAATTTCATTTCCGGTTGAAAACCCATTAACAACCTTAACATTTAATGCAGGCAGTAGCAATTGGGCAACAGCCACCCAATACCAAGCTATTTATGATATAATAGATGCCAATGAAAATATTACCGATATTGACGTACAAGTAGCTGGAGGGCAAGATTTGGCTGGAAACACCCAAGTTATAGATGCCTCTAATACCAATGTATTTTCGATAGATACACAAAACCCAACGACCTCTAACATTAGTGTAGCAGGCACCGTGATTAACACAAAAACGGTGATTAATGAAGCCGTTTCGCCTACCGTAAACTTTGTCATTACATTTAACGAACCCATGCAAGGGGCTTCTACCCCTGCAATCTCTTTTCCAGTTGAAAATGCACTGGCCAATGGGTTAAGCTTAAACTCAGGCAGTTGGACTGCCATTAATGAATACACAGCCGTTTACAACACCACCGATTTAAACGTTGTTTTAAATGATATTGACATACAGGTTACTGCTGCCAACGATGCTGTTGGTAATGCAATGAGTACTTATAATGTGGGCGATGTATTTGATATTAACACGGCTAATGCTACCGCAACCAATATTTCTATCTCAAGCAACCCCATAACAGATAATGAAGTAGGTACAGAAACAGTTTCTATTACGGTTGATTTTTCGGAACCTATGATTGACGATAATTCTCAAAACCCAATAATAGCTTTTACACCCAATATAAGTAGCGAAATGACCGAAGTGCCAGCAGCCGCTACCTGGCCAACTACCCAACAGTACATTGCAAGATATACGATAATTGATAATGATGTTAAGATTATTGACATTGACATAGATGTGACAGGCGGCCAAAATGCAACAGCCTTAAACCCCATTACCCCTGCCCAATCGGTAGATGCCTTTGATTTAATAACACAAAGCCCACAGATAGATAATGTAACAACGGTTGTTACAACGGGCTATTATATGGCTGGCGAAGTAATTGATATTAGAGTAAGCTATGACCAGGATGTAGTGGTGTCGGTTGGTACTCCCACCTTAACATTAAACTCTGGTGCTACGGTTAATTACACAGGCATGGTAAATTCCAATACATTGCAATTTACCTATACCGTTTTAGCCGGAGAAAATACTCCTGGGAGTGATAGACTAACCTATACCACCGTTAATTCATTGGCTTTAAATGGAGGAACCATCCAAAGTACTGCGGGCATAGATGCCATTAACACGTTGCCTGTAATTGGTGGAGCAGGCTCTATGTCGGATGTAGAAGCCTTATTTGTAGATACAATAGAACCAACCGCCCTCACATTAACCCCAGCAGACGATAGTTTTAATTATAGGGTAGATGGTAATTTTATCCTCCAATTTAACGAAGATATTCAATTAACTAATAATGGCCTTATTACCATATTTGATGTTACATTAGGTGTTACTGCCTTTACATTCGATATGGCAACAGCAACAGAGGTAACACTTAATGGTACAAATCAAATCATCATTAACCCTCCCTCTGATTTAAACGTTACTTCACAGTATTATGTGCTATTTGATAACACCATTATTCTCGATTTAGCAGGCAACCAATTTGCAGGTTATAGCACCATAACCGATTGGAATTTTGTCACCTTTGGCCCACCAATTATTACAAGCATTGTCCCCGAAGTAGGTACCGCAGTTTGTATTGGTGAAAACCTGATTATTAACGGCTCATTTTTAACAGGGCTTACCCATGTAACATTTGAAGGTGGTTTTGTGGCTACTGGCAGTGATGTGGTAGTTATTAGCGATACGGAGGTTCGGGCAATAGCTCCGTTAAACTCTTTGACTGGGCCTATTATAGCTAAAAAAGATAATTCAACTGGTAACCCAGAGGCAGAAGTAAAAACAGATACACTAGCCATAACACCTAATACGATTAAACTTGGGCCTAGTAGTGCCGACCTCGATTTTGGTAGTATTAACAATACAACTGTTTGTACATCAGGCACCACTACCACTTCTACTATTGCCATTGCAATAACAGGCGGCACAGGAGATTTCTCTTTTACCTACACAGCCCCTAACAGTTTGGGGGTAATAGGAGATATTAATATAGCTAATTATACGGCTGGAAATGATGAAACCATAGACCCACAATACGCTGATAATGATAATATATTTACATTAAAGACCGTAACCGATGCAGAAGGCTGTGATGTACCCCTCACTCAAATCTCTGGTAGCTATACGGTAAGAGAAAACACAAGAGAGGTTATTGATGCTGGAAGTGATGTATTAGGGCTTGGAGAAGTGAGTTATTTAGTAGAAGATGTTCTGGATTTACCCGTAATAATTAATACTGGAGACATTGACTTCCCTTTAATAACTCCACCATCCACATCATCCGGTGCTATAATTTGGTCAAACCCAGTTTCAAGCGATGGTATTTTTAACGATACAACTTTATTAAACCCTACTTATACCATTGGGGTAAACGATCTATTCAACAATAGTGTTGATCTTACTATTACAACCACAGATAATCCAATAAGTTGTGATGCAGCCTCCGATGTGCTAACAATTAATTTAGTTACAGCAGCAACAGCAACACCGGAAATAGCCGGTGGAGGTAGCACCTTTTGCTGGGATGGCAGCCCTACGCCCCTTATTAATTTAGATGGATCTGTTGGTGGTGGTGCTACTGGTGGTTTATGGGAAAGAATTCCTGACCCAGGCGACTCAGAGGGTGTCGCCTATCAAGGGTTTGACACAGGCACTGTGCCTGACACAACAAGTACAATTTTGGATGGCACTTATCTCTTTACAGCTTTTGAAGAAGCTAGAGGATATGCAGATCTCACCCTTACACCTACTGGTGGTGCAGGTACACCAAGTGCAGAACCAATGACGCTTTCGCTTAGCTTAGTTCCAACGGTTAACTTTAACAGCCCGGCCACCTCCGTTTGCGAAGGAGAAACTGGTGTTTTATATTCAGTAGCTGATAACGTAGGTAGTACATACAACTGGGCCGTACCCACTACTGGCGGAACCACATTTGTGGGGCAAGGAACAAGCACCGTTTTTATTGATTGGGGAACAGGAGCTACAATAACAGGAGCGCAACAACAAATAAGTGTTACAGAAACAAACAGCGAAGGATGCAGTAATAATCAGTTTTTAGATATAACGGTTAATCCGTTGCCATCAGTATTATTCCTCACACCTCAAACAAATTTTACCACAGCAAATGCACCACTTATACTTACGCTATCCAGCATTACCTCTGGTTCTCCTGCAGATACTATCCCTTTAATTAATAGCAGCGACACCATTATATTCTTTTCGGGGCAAGCTGTGTATAAAGATTCCAACGATGATTGGACTTTTAACCCTTCACTCCTCATCTACGATTCGATAACACCAAGCAATAATGATTATACCATTTCATATAGCTTTACAAATAGCAACGGATGTATAAGTTCAGGAACTAAGATTTTCAGCCTAATTAATTCAGACAATTTAATTACAGGGTTAGCCAGGGCCTTTTGTGTGTATAATGATCCCACAATAACACTAGACCCTTTTTTAAAAACGGATGAGGTTGTTACTACGTGGGAATTAGAAGAAGATCGGGTCTTACTTCCCCCTGATCAAACCATCTCTTCAGGACTTATTCAGCCTAACTTATTGTTATTTGAGTACATTTTTAGGCCAGACAGTGCAGGGCAGTATTTAAACACCTCTGAATCAAGAGAATTATTTGTTAAATATTCTACTAAAAATACAGCTACGGGCGAAACTGATGCAAGAGGTCAGCTTACCACAGTTTTTGCCAGACCATCATTAGATTTTACTTTGGATGAAAATCGTATTTGTACCACAACCAATCAAATCAGTTTAGAACCGGGCAATACTATAAGTGCAGCTACAGGCACTTTCTTTGAATTTACCACCAATAGACCAGAGCCAGGTGTAATTACATACTTTTCTGATCCAAATGACCCATTAGACAAAACAAAATGGAAAGATTTTAAACTCAATATTGATGCACTTATTGTGCAAGACTCAATAAATGGGGATACACTTGATATTGGATACACGTATGCAGAAGGCAATGAATTTTCGATAGTATGCGAAAATACAGTTACCAAACAGATGGTTGTTTATGCACAACCCGATAAACCAGCTACTCCAGCATTAAATAACACCTATTGTGTAACTGATTTAACTAATATACCAACGGCCTCCATTATCAACCATCTAACAGGGTTTAATAAAGACGGAGACTTGGTTGAAGCAAGAGTAATATGGACGAATGCAGCAGGAACAGAGGTCTCGAATGATTCAGATTTTACACCAAACGCAAGTCAGCTCCCCATTGATGTCAATAGCTTTTTTGTTACCCAGTTTCTTTCTAATTGGTGCGAAAGCGAAACAACCGAAGTAAGATTTATAAACTTTACAGGTGTAACTTATGGGCTTGTAAATAATTGCTATGACGATTCAGGTACTTTACGTATAGCATTTCCACTAGGTAATAGTACAAGCATTAGCAGGTTAGATTGGGAAATTCAAGACTTACAAGGCAATACCATTCAATCTTTTCCAAATACACCAGCTACACAACTAATTGACTTAAATGTGGGAACTAATTTTGCTCCAGGTGGGTATAATTTGATTTTGGATTTACAAACAACATCGGGTTGTGCAGCCTCTTTTACAGAAAATATTGCAGTACTGGAATCCATCAACGTTACGGGAACCAATGCATATATTGAAGATTTTGAAGTCAGTGAAGGTGGTTGGGTGTCAGAAAGCGTTTTTGGAATATCAGCTTGGGAATATGGCCAACCCAATGGAAATGTAATTAATACAGCCTTGGAAGGCCAAAATGTGTGGATGACAGGTTTGAACCCTGGCTATGCTGCTGGCACCAACACAAACCTATACAGTGCCTGTTTTGATATTTCAGACTTAGAACGCCCTATGATTAAAATTGGCACCTATTATAATACTACGTCCGATGATGGTGCTGTAATTGAATACACCAATGGCACCAATTTGGCTACGGCCACATGGAGCATTTTAGGCGAATTAGAAACAGGTGATAAATGGTATAATGCACTAAATATAACAGCCAATCCAGGTAACCAAGGTACCAAACAGTTTGGCTGGTCGGCCAATACAGATAGTGTATGGCAAGAATCGAAACACGTGCTAGACGGTGTAAGCCCTGCCCTTGGCAATGTTATTTTAAGGGTGCAGTTTAAAAGCAGCAGCACCAACCGACCCAATTTTGATGGCATGGCCATTGATAATGTATTTATTGGCAATAGAACACGTACCGTACTCCTAGAGAATTTCTCAAGTACCATGCAGGCTACTGCTACAGAAAGTGAAAATGATGCCATCCGATTGCTGGCAAATAACACCAGTGCATTAGCTGTGATTCAATATCACCCTGATGTGGACGGAGACGACCCTCTAAGTACGTCAGCCGATGCCGATGCCAGGGCTTTGTATTATGGCATTACAACCACCCCAAGAGTGGCTATTGATGGCAAAGCCGAAGCAGATATGCTTTACACAGAATGGGGGAAAGATGAATATAGTATTCGTGCATTAAATAGCTCCCCCTTAACTATTATTACCACAGTTACTCAAAATGATGATGCCCTCGAAATTAGTTCAAATATTACCGCATTAGAAAACGTACCAGAAAATTTTATAGTACACACCGCCATAGTGGCCAATCAACTATTGGCTTCTAATTACCCTGCAGAGCAAATGCTCTCAGGCGAAAGTAACTTTAATTATGTGGTTCAAAAGATGTTGCCTTCTGCCTCGGGCCAAAAATTTAAAGAAGGGTTAGCGCAAGGAGATAATATTACGGTAACAAATACATGGTCAACCAGTGAACAATACGCCTCGGGCACTTATTCCATTATCATATTTGTGCAAGATGAACAATCGAGGGTGGTCTATCAAACCGAAATAATAGAACCAACCTTAAACACGGTAACAGGCATTGAAGAAGAATTAGACTTATACGGTTTTGCAGCTTACCCTAATCCTGCCAATGCCTACCTTACATTTAAAATTAAGCAGGAAGTTTTAACAGATACCAAGGTAGAGGTGTACGATCAGTTAGGGCAGTTAATTTATACCACCACCCTACCCAAAGGGCGCAATCAGCTAGAAATTAAAACAGTGGAGTGGACATCTGGCATTTATTACATTCAATCAGAGCTAGATGGTGCGCCTATTCGCAAGCGAATAATGGTACAGCATTAAGTTATTGGGGTTATTGAGGGTTTGGCGTATGGTTCTTTCTGAAAACGTTAGTTGGTGTCCAGTGGTAGATGGACCTTATGCGCAGGTCTGTTTTACTTACCCTAAAACATTGCTCTACCTGCCAGAGGTCATGATAGTGTTCCAGTATTGTTTCTGCTGGCATATCCTTTTATATTAGTTGCCACTCCTAGCAGCCCATCCCATTGTTTGTCTTTTTCTATTTTTTCGGTATCTATGCCATAGGTACTTTCTCCTTCTAACGTAATGTATTTTTTGTAACTGTTATGTTTAATCAGGTCTTTGGCGTTTGATGATTTTTTGGTTTTCTCGATTAATTTATCAACAGCCTTCTGGCGGTCGTGGCAATCTTTAACTGCTCGTTTGCTACTGTAAGAAGCTACCAGCCTACGTTCTACGGGTTGTGATGGCTTGGTGTAGCCTCTTTTGTTTCTTTTTTTGCATCTGTCTTTTTGTTTTTACGAACGGGTATTATAATGTTTTTTACGGATAAGCCATCGGTAAGGTGGGTGTAACTGGCAGTGTCCAATACATGTTCAATTACTTGTTTTGACTGGTTTTTAATCCTGCCCCCTACAATATAAGATTTACCATGGGCTTCCATCAATTTAAGGTTCTCCTCGTTAAGCATGCCACTGTCGGCTACGATGATTAGCTCTTTCAACCCGTATGTCTTTTTCAGCTTTTCTGCAGCCGTTATCATCGTGTGGTCTTCGTAGGTAGCGCTAGGGAACACATCATAGCCTACCAGCAAACCTTGTGAGGTAACCAATAAAGACAGTAATACTTGTGGCTGATTAAACTTAAGGTCTTTGCTGAAACCATTTTCCTTGAGTTCATCTTCGGTGAAAGATTCAAAATACAGGGTGGTGCAATCGTAAAACATCACATGGATAGGTTTGTTAAAAAGACTCTTGGCTACACGATAAGCATTGGTTTGTATCTTTTCTATCAACTTATCATCAATATGGTTCATCATGCGGTAAAGTGCCGCATCCGATATGTTTACTCCATAATGCTCGGTAAGCATAGCTGCCACGTTTGCTCAAGGGGGTGGCTATCCTGCCCATTACAGCTTGGTAAAGGTTTTTTGTGGCTGCTTCATGTTTAGAGGGTTTATTTACCACCTTATCAAAACCAACTAAATTGTACACCTTGCCATATACCTGATGAATACCAGTAGTCACTCTGGATTGTTCACGCAGCTTTTTTTAAGTCAAACCACCAAAGGCTGGTTTTATATATCCTTAAACGCAAACACCTCCTCTAATCGCACTCCTTTCTCCGTATATTTAACTGTACAGCATTCATTTACTGGGTCGTGCTGCAATACCAATACATATCCCTTATCTGCTGCTTCGTTTAAAAAGGCCTGTTTTTCCGTCATGGTTAGCAAAGGCCGTGTATCGTAACCCATTACATACGGCAAGGGGATATGCCCTACCGAAGGTAGTAAATCTGCCATAAAAACCAGTGTTTTGCCTTTGTAATTTAGCTTGGGTAACATTTGCTTTTCGGTGTGCCCATCAACGGTAATTATCTCAAATGGCAACCTGTCATCTCCCTTAGTATTTACAAATTCAAGCTGTCCTGCATTTTGCATGGGCTTTATATTTTCTAATAGAAAAGAAGCTCTTTCTCGTGGATTTGGCTCTGTAGCCCATTTCCAGTGCTCTTTATTACTCCAATAGATAGCCTCCCCAAAAGTTGGTATCAACTTATCTCCTTCTCGTTTAACACCTCCACCACAATGATCAAAATGTAAGTGTGTAAGAAAAGCATCTGTAATTTCGTTAAATCCTATATCTGCTTTTTTAAGCCCATTAGCTAGCGAATCGTTGCCATGTAAATGGTAATGGCCAAAAAATTTATCCGATTGCTTATCGCCCATGCCGCTATCTATTACGAAAGAACGATTTCCATCCTTAATAATAAGCGAGCGCATTGCCCAACTGCAAAGGTTGTTTTCATCTGCCGGATTGGTTCTGCTCCAAAGTGATTTAGGCACCACCCCAAACATAGCTCCGCCATCTAATTTAAAATAGCCAGTATTAATTAAATTTAGTTCCATACTTAATTTTTTAGGTAATAACCAAATCCAAAGAATCCATGAACCCCTTTTAGGTATTGGTCTTTACCAATACCAAGTGATATCGGCCCAATCATAGAATCGTAAGATAACTTACCACTAAACCCTAACCTACGTGGATATGCCCCAATATTTTCAATAAGCATATTCCTATCAATCCATTTCATTGGGTATTGACTTTCTAAATAATCGGTTTTTGCAGTAAAATAGATATTTTTATAAAACTCCCATTGAAATGCAATAGATGCCGTTGCTACATTTAATATATCAAACCTTTTGGCAGGTGTGGCTTCATAATTATATACTATTGCTCCTACTGGTCTTTCTCCCCCAATAAAAGTTCTAAACGGAAAGTCTTCCAAATTGGTAGTTCCATTGCTCATTTTAAGAGATAGACCATATAAGAGTGTTAGTTTTGAACTAATTGGAGTGGCAACTTGTAAGTTGAATGCCCCATATAATAAATACTCTGGTGTAGTATTTGCCTCCACTTCCCCAATTCCGCTACCTCCTTTAATCTTAAAAAAAAAGTTCCTATCAAACAAATATCCAGCCCTTACATCAGCCTTAATCCCTTTGGTAGCAAAAAATGGTTTGTTTAATGTATTCGATCTTAAATACACCTGGGTTCCCCAATCTCTAGTAGCAAACTTTTCTAACACAAACTTAAAACCTTGAGCGGCTATTGAGTCTGACACTAGAGGGCTAATCGAGTGATTAATATATTCAATTTTGGCACCAAAAGTTATATTACTTCGATAGGTTCCTTGCAGTGCTAACGAAACATTTAATGAGTTATCTTGAAACAGGCTGCTCAGCCCACCAGTTGAGTTGTTTTTCCCTTCTTCATTTTCGTTCCAATAACTTGGTAACTCATATTTTAACCAGGCACCATTAAGTACCACAGCCATGTTTTGCTTTTTTCCTAAATATTTAAAGTAGTTAAGGTCTAAACGTGGATTTTGTGCCAAATCGTACTCCATAATAAATCGAGAGCTTGGGAGTAAAAAATTACGAGAGGTTAGGTTGATGTTTATTCCTGCTTTATTATCGGTATCGTAATGAGCTCCTACTTTGAGACTGTTTTTGGGAGCCTCTTTTACAATAATTCTTAATTCATTAGTAGCATCATCAATACTGTAAAGCACTTTTGAAAAATAGAGTGTACCATAAAGCAAGTTAATCCTTTTTTCAAGTTCCTCAATATTTAGCGGTTCATTTGCTGCAATACGTAATTTCCCAAGAATTAGCTCATCTGGCACTCTTTTATTGCCCTCTATTTTAATAGAGTTAAAGGTGTAGTTATTATTTACAGGTAATTTTTTAGGCACACGTACTGAGCCAAACTTATCTAATGAATCAGCCAGTTGTTTAAACACTTCCGCAAAGTCTTGTCCTGCTTTTTCTCCTTGCTTTACAATCGCTTCCCCATCCCAAAAGCTGGCTGTTGAATAGCCTTTTAAATCGGGTTCGATGTAAATATCTACCAGCTTGGTTTGTTCGTTGGAGTCGTGGGCGCTAAATACAAAAGCACTTTGCGATAGGATTGAGACCATCGAAGTAAGATCCTCTTTTTTATCGAGATCGCTGCTCACAAATACCCCAATAATAATATCTGCCCCCATATCAAGTGCTTCTTGTACCGGAAAATTCCGCAGCAAGCCACCGTCAACATATAACGTACTATCGATGGTAGTTGGTGTAAAAAAAGTGGGGATTGACATAGAAGCTCGCATAGCTAGTGGCAGAGAGCCACTTTTAAGCACAACTGCTTCCCCTGTTTCAATATCAGCGGCAACACACTCAAAAGGAATGGGCAATTTATGAAAATCCGTGATTCCATGAGCTGGTCTTGTAATTCTATTCAGCAACATTGTAAGCTCCTGACCCTCTATTAGCCCTTGTGGCAAGCCAATTTTTTTATTTTGAATAGGTAACTCAATAAAATACCTGCCGTAAAAAGATTTTTCTTCAAAGGCTACCTTATCCAGTGGAATATCGTTGGTTAATACATCACTCCATTTTATACCAAGGGCTATTTCTTTAATTTCATCTGCAGAATACCCAATGGCATAAAGTGCTCCAATAATACTGCCCATGCTGGTACCTGTAATGTAATCGGGGTAAAGCCCGGCTTCTTCCATGGCTTTAATTACACCAATATGCGCCATTCCTTTAGCTCCGCCCCCACTTAGTACAAGCCCTACTTTAGGTCTTGGGGGCTTGGTTTGTGCAAATAGATTTGAAAGTGCTGATAAAAAAAATAGTATAAATAAAAGTACAACAGTTTTTTTCATCTGCTCTTTATAGATTAGCCTTCTACTATTACTCCCATACTTGTAAATTTATTAATACGCTGATCTAATAGCTTATCAGTTTTTATGGTTGTAAGTTCTTTATAATTATCGAGCAGGGCCTTTTTAACATGGGCTATGGCTGATTTCATGTCGTTATGAGCACCCCCCAAAGGTTCTTTAATGATGGAATCAATCAATTTATTTTTAAGCATATCGGTAGCCGTTAATTTTAATGCTTCTGCGGCTTGCTCTTTAAAATCCCAACTTCGCCATAAAATAGTAGAGCAATTTTCGGGCGAAATAACTGAATACCAAGCATTTTCGAGCATAAGCACTCTATCTCCTACGCCAATACCCAAGGCTCCACCGGAAGCCCCCTCACCAATTATAATATTAATAATCGGCACTTTAATTTTAAACATTTCCTGCAAGTTGCGTGCAATGGCTTCTCCTTGACCACGCTCCTCTGCTTCTAAGCCAGGGAAAGCCCCCGGAGTGTCGATTAATGTAATAATTGGAATGCTAAATTTTTCTGCCATACGCATTAAGCGTAATGCCTTGCGGTAGCCTTCAGGGTTAGCCATTCCAAAATTACGCATCTGGCGTTGTTTGGTATTTCTCCCTTTTTGCTGCCCTATAAGCATAAAAGTTTGCCCGTTTATTACACCTAAACCTCCTACCATGGCTTTGTCGTCTCGCACAGTTCTATCGCCATGTAGCTCGATAAAATCGGTGGTCATCCCATAAATGTAGTCCAGCGTGTAAGGCCTTTCCGGATGCCTCGATAACTGCACTCGTTGCCAAGGAGTTAAGTTTTTAAACGTATCTTTTTTGAGCTTTAGTAATTTATTTTCCAAGGTCTTAATTGCTTCTTCAACGTTCGCATCGCTGTCTTTGGCAAGGTCTTTCATGCTAAGCAGCTTTTCTTCTAATTCAATAATCGGCTTTTCGAATTCTAAATGCATAAGTCATAATTTAAAGATACAAAAATATATTCTTCCTTATTTTATTGGGGCTAAAATATGTTTTTTATTCGGAATTAAATTTTAATCAGCTTAAAATTAGTGGCTTAAAAAATGATAGACGAATTTATTCAAAAATAATAGGGTTGCCTATTGGATATTAAAAAACTGCGGCTATTTTTGCATCACCTTAAACGGAAGGTCTGGTAGTTCAGTTGGTTAGAATGCCTGCCTGTCACGCAGGAGGTCGCGAGTTCGAGTCTCGTCCAGACCGCTTTTGGTATATAAAAACCCCTCTCATTAACTTGGAAGGGGTTTTTTTGTTTGGTTTTTGTTTATTGAACCCGATAAAATTCGAGTTTATAGACGAACACTATTTAATGCTGCACTACCAATTTTACAACCCTACTTTTAGAGGGCGACTCTACTACAAGTGAGTACATACCGCTTGGCAAGCTGGTAATATCTATACTATTCGAGAGCTTTCCTTTTTTCACAAGGGCTCCAACTCTATTAATTATACTATAGGTTACACCTGAGGTAAACGCTCCTTTTACCTGAACAATTCCACGAGAGGGGTTAGGATAAAATTGCAATGTACTCAACTCTGATTCAAGGCCTAATACTATAATGCCTTCGCCTAGCAAGTCGATTGAGATGTCTCCTTCCAACGCATCGCTTATAATTTGAATAGAACCATTAAAAACTACTCGTTCGGTTGGAGAAAAAGAGATTATCAACTCTTTAGCCTCTCCTATTGCCAACGTGGAAGAGTGCCAATTGGGCTTAAAAGAAGGATTATCTATGTTTATTTCTGTTATTATTAACTCTACATTCCCAGTGTTTGTTACATCAAGTACCATTGTTTTTGTTGAATCAATATGTACGAGGCCAAAATTGAGGGATACCACAGATACTTGAATATGTTTTGCCTTAGCCACTCCTTGCCCACTTAAAACAGCTATACCATTTCCAATTGCTGCATCGCTGTTTACTTGTAAACTATTGGTGTATGTGTTAGGTTGGGTAGGAATAAACTCAATCGGCACTTTTACCGTATCATTAGGAGCAATTACACCACTCCATGAGCCAGAAAAAGCAGGATTGGAGTGAGTGATATTGCTAACATTCAAGTCGATATTTCCACTGTTTATTATTGAAAAAGAAACGGTAGCAATGGAGTCTATGAGTACTTCACCAAAATCAATAACACTCTCCACTTTTATTTTAGAAGCTAATCCTTTACCGATTACTAGCACTGAGCTATTGCCCGTAGCAGCATTACTTATAACTTCGATGGTTCCGTTATAATTGATGGCATCTAATGGGGTAAAATTAACTGTGATGTTTTTTGTTCCACCACTTAGCAGTGTTCCCGAATATGCTTCACCCGAAAAACCTGTGGGGTATTGGATTTCGGTAACTACTAAATCTTGGATACCCAAATTTTTAATTAGGATGTTATTGTTGGCAGAACCGCCTACTGCAATATCTCCAAATGCAAGATTATCAGTAGTTTGAATGGCAATATCGGTATCACCAGAAAGGCTAAAATCATCGATATTCCAGCCCCCAAAAGTCCAATCATCATCGGTAACGCCAATACTAAACCGAATGGCTACTGAGCTTTTGCCATCGGCAAGTGTGGAAATATCTATTGATTGATTTTCCCATTGCCAATCTCCTATCCATTGGCTTTGGGTACTCCATACTTTTACCCAGGTAGCTCCGCCATCGGCACTTAGATCAACGTAAGCAGAGTCATAAAATCCATCAATTTGCATAAAACGAGCAAAATTGAGGTGAACATTTGTAAACAACGAGCAATCAATTACGGGAGATTGAGCCACCCATTGTCTGTTGGTCATATTGTTTTCATACCGCCCGTTTCCAGTTAGTACAGTTCCCAACACATTATTCCCCGATGCAGCCCTAATGGGGTCGTATCCTCTGCCCAAAGGTACGCCTACTTCAAAACCACCCGAAAGAAGCCACCCTTTTAAGGTTTCAAAATCATCTTCAAAAATTATATAATCCCCTACTCCTGTAATTGGTATATCTTCCGTGTAATTTACTGTTCCATCTGTAAATTCAACCGTAAGCATGCCGTTATAGGGCTGTTTTAAAAGCGGGGCAAACAAGATATTAAAATGACTATTTGCTCCATTACTAATAACAGAACCCGTGGTTAAACTGGTGCTATAACCCAATGGCAGGGCAATACTGGTAATTGTGAGGTTATTAGAAGTTCCATTTTTAAAAATTAATGTCTTGGATTTATTTATTCCAATACCCACAGGCCCATAGTTTAAGTTTGCCTCCAATCGATAGGGTTCTGCTTTTCCAGTAACTAATAAATCATCTATATTCCACCCCCCATTTACATTTGAAGCATCCGTTTTGCCCAACGAAAATCTAATACGCACATCTTCCTGCCAGGCAATAAATTCAGAAACATCTCTCATTATTTTCCACCAAGAATTTTGCCTGATTTGCCAATCTCCATATTGTAGTATTTGTTTCCAAGTTATTCCCCCGTCAATACTTACATCGAGGTAAGCAAAATCCTGATTAAAATTACTTAGGTTTAACCACTGCTGGTAATTGAGCTGAATTTCAGCATACCCATAACAGCTAAATACCGGGCTTGTTGCAGTCCACTCTCGGTCGGTTAGGTTATTAATATACTCACCTGTACCTCCCAGCACATTACCCAGTACATTTGTTCCTTCAAGTGCCTCAGCCGGATCTCCTCCCAACCCCTGAGGAAATCCTCGTTCAAATCCGGTAAAAGTCCACCCTTTATCTGTTTCAAAATTATCGGCAAAAAGTAGCTGTAACCCTTCCCCTTTTACCTTTATTTCACCATTAATAGTAACTCCGTTAGAAATACCTGCTATAAAAATATTATCCTTATAGTTTTTAGCTATAGTTGGGTTAAAAAATACTAAAAACTCTGATTTGATGCCTTGTGGTACTACATCACCTGCAGCTAATGAGCCTGAAAAGCCATCGGGATAAACAACAGAGGTAACCGTAAAATCGTAATTATAGGCTTTTAAACTAAATGTCTTTTCTTTAGACTGGCTGGTGGCTGTTGGTTGAAATGCAATAGTATCGTTAGGTGTAAACTTAATATTGTCAAAATCGGCATCAAAGCTAATGGTTTTGTCTGCGTTTTGAACAATATTTAATACCCTTGCAGGGTTAATATTGCCTGAGTATAATTGATTATTGGGGTTAGAAACGGCATTAAAAGCAGTATTGCCAGAAGTGCCGGGGTATAAATCACCAGCATCGCCCCTGCTGCTCCCATCTAAGCCATTAAGTCCGTCTGCTTCTTCTACATCCACTCGTTTATGATTTTCAAACGAGTTAGTAAACCGGGCATCGTCTATATGCCAAATAGCCAACCCTGCACCTGGTAATGCTTGATCAACCCCTGATTTTTGGCGGTTCTCCAATAAAAAATATTCTTTCCCTTCGCCCGGGTCAATCAAAAATATTTCTTCGTTGCCTGCAGCCGGATTTAATAAATAAGTACCATTAGTGGTTATTTCTACAGGTACCTGCCAGCCTAGTTTAACTTTTGACCAAGCAGACAACCCGCCCGGTTTTTTCCCTCCTCCCAGCCAGGCTGAACTGCCCATCAAGCCCCAGTTACCAATTCCTTGGGAGGAACCATCGGTATCGTATAAATCGGGCAAGCCCAGGTTATGGCCAAATTCGTGGCAATACACGCCTACGGTTGCTATGGCCGAAGAAGCTCTAGTCTCAGGGTTCATTATGTAGTCGCTAATAGATTTTCCATCATATACAACTGGGCTAATACGCGAACGATGCGACCAAATATATTGTGTTTGAGAACCCTCTTCAGCTCCTTGCCCTGCATGTACCACCATAATGCCATCTACGTCTCCATCATTATCGTTGTCGTATTGGCTAAAGTCAATCCCATTTAATTCGGCTTGGTCAACCGCAAAACGAACCAGTTCTCGAGCTACTCCATACCCATTACTATTTCCATAATACTCATAATCGTTAGGTGCGGTTACCCAATCGATTACATCCACTGTAACATCCAATTTTCCAAATGAAGATTGCAAAAAATAATCTTTTAAACTTCCTGTTCCGTTATAATTAGGTTGGTTTAATAAATTTTCAAAATCAGTTTTAGAATAGCTATTGCCCATATTGGGGTAATCTACCAACAAGCATAGCACTTTAATACTGCCCGTAGTTGGCATATCCGTGTTGGTAAAAATTTCTATGGAGGTAGTTTTTAAAGGAAAACGCTCTTTCTCTTCAACTTTTTCTGTATTTTGCTCTATTAATTGAGTTATAACCTCCTTATTTGGTTTTATAAATAAATTTCGGGATTTAGTTAGTAAAGATGAATTAGCTGCCTGAGTACCTGAAGGCACCAATTTACCCGTAGCATTTTTTAGTACGTACTCAAATACATGCTGTTTATTTTGCTTTACTAAAAACCCGTCAATAGTTTCTGTCCACGAATTAAGTTGGCTTCCTTTTCCGATAATAGTAAGAGGCGCACCTCCATTATTAATCGTAACTGGCTTGGGTGAAGCCGAGCAATTGCTCCCCTCTGTTTGTGCAAAAGTTGAAGTAATTACAAAGCCAAAAAATAAGGTGAAAAGTACGCTTTTAATCATAAAATTGAGTCATCGCAAATGTGGTTTAAAATTTTTTTCGAGGCATTTCTTTTCTCTTTTTGACCTAGCTTCAGGGTTATGCGCCTTTAGTTTTGATGGAAATAGTTTTTGATTTTTATTAAGCTGCGCATACATATAAATTCCTTTTTTATTTCTTAACAGTGTATATCCGTCAACCGTTTCGGTATAAGGCTTATCCCCTGTACCTACTCCAATAATGGTTATTTTAGTTCGATTGGGTTGTGTGATAACTATAGGATCAGGAGATACGGGAACCTGTGCATGCAGGTTAAAAAAAAGCAGCACAAAAAATGGAATTGCTAATTGAATAATTATTGGCTTCGCATGCATTTCTGAACTGGTTAGGTTTGGTTTGGTAGTAACCTATATTACGCAGTAAAGAAAAAGGTAAGCATTTTTTGGTTCAAAAAGAGGGTGAGAACTCTTTTTAATGATGTAATAATTAAAGAAAAATCGAATTTAAGCTGGCAAGATAATTAAAATAAGCTGGTAAAATACTGTATTTGTTATGGTCGTGTTATGAAAAACCTGTGAGAGCTTAAATTCAGAAATTAGACTTAGTTAGTGTCTATAAGAAAACCGGTTTTTTTATAAAATGGATTATTATTGATAAGATTTTTAATTATGAGGTGTTTTCTTAGAGACACTAGTTCTCTAGTTAGACCAAAAAATAACAACCATCTGACTCTTGTATGATATATTGTATCTGAAATGAATATAGCCTATTATAATGTTTATATAAAACCGTTAAAACGGTTTCTGTGGTTTACTTTGCTAACATAGCCCACGGTTAAACCGTAGGCTATGTTAAGGGCATCTCTATTAATTGATTTTGCCCTCTGTTAGAAATAAAGTGCTTATCTGCAAGGCAGAATCGGCAAGGAAGGCTGGTTGCCTTTTTGTCGATTATAACGAAGCAGATAAGTGCTTTAATCTAACCCAAGGGGGCTTCTTCTGAGGACACAAGCAATTAATAGAGATGCCCTTAAATTTATAATTTCAGACAAATGGTTTTAACCATTTTAGGAATTGTAATACTATGGAAACTTTGACGCTTAAAATAAAGGATAAAAATAAATTTCAACATTTTTAAACTTTAATCAAAGCCCTTGATTATGTAGAGGTGATTAAAAATAAGCCTACAAATACTTAGCTTGTTTGATGAAAAGGTTTAAACCATTTCTATTCTAAATTTTAGTTATTAGGCTTCCTCAAATAAAACCGATAGCCACCTTCCTCTTTTATTAATTCTAAATCAGGGAGGGTTGGTAAATAGGCATCCGTAATTTTAGAAATAATATATACGGGTTTATCAATTTTGCCAGTTATTAATAATTGGGTATTGGCTCGTGTTTCAAGGTTATTATTAGGCTGTTTAAAATAAAAAAATGGGGCATAACTATGAAAACCAGAAGTGGTTACATACACATCTTCGCCTTGCACCGATTCTAAAAATTCGATTAATGACCCTTGC
>JALSJD010000105.1 GCA_026989535.1 Cyclobacteriaceae bacterium | reverse complement strand
GCAGGTTTAAAGACATAAGTTCTGAGTCTTTAGAAACATTAAGCAATAATAAAACGTGTAATATCTACAAAAAAGGGCAACTTTTATTACACGAAGGCAGCCGCCCTATGGGTGTGTATTGCATTAAACAAGGAAAAGTAAAAGTTTTTAAATTAGGGCAGCAAGGCAAAGAACAAATTACCGCTATACTTAAAGAAGGTGATTTGGTGGGTTATAGAGCTATGCTTGGCGACTCGTTATTTCATGTATCGGTAGAAGCACTCGAAGATGTGGTAGCGTGCCATATTCCTAGGTCTGATTTTATGGCAGCGTTTGAAAATGATAAGCTGCTCCATGCTAAAATTATTGAAGAATTATCTAATGAGGTAATGGGGTTAACAGCCATTATTACTGATCTTGCCCAAAAGCCTGTAAGAGAACGTACCGCAGCTGCACTGGTAATGTTACGAGATGTTTACCATAATGGCAGTGTAGATGACGCTCCTGTTGACATTAACTTAACGAGAGAAAGCCTCGCCAATATAGTAGGCACGGCAACCGAAACATTAATACGAATACTACACGATTTTAAAGAGGAGGGTTTAATAGAATCGAAGGGCAGAAAATTAACCGTAAAAGATTTAAAAACACTGGAGCGTATTGGAGGTATTTACTAGTAGTTAGTACGAAAGTAAAAAGCAATATTAAACAGGAAGTTCATTGAGCTTCCTGTTTTTTATTGCATAAAATTTTAGCTGGAACACCGGGGCAGGTGCTTGTATGGGTTTGATGGCAATAATCTCTAAATTATTAAAGGCAGAAATAAATTCGTTGCGCCCTATTCGAATCCGTACAGTTCCCATCTCCTCTTTATAGTACTGCATTCTTCCGGATTGGTTGGCCAATGCGCTATAAATAGTATCGTAGCTAAACCCAATGGGGGAGGGGACATATCGTAGCTCAACGCTCATTAATAGCTATATACCTCTTGGTAATTTTTAAAAATAAGGTTATTAAGCATTTGGTTGTACTCCGTTAGTAAAGTAAATGCCTTGTCTGGCACATAATTAAATCTACTTTTTAGCTCTTTTATCTTTTGCGTTAACTCCCTTACATAATACTGTAATTGCCCTAAGCTTTTGCATTTTTTAGGCATTTCAAAATTTAAAGAAGTGAATTTTTTAAAGTCATTGTCGATTTTTTTCTTTTCGTAAGTGCTCATAGTGTATTAATTCACAGTTAAATAATTCATTAACACATCAAATATAGTATAAAATAATTAAATACAAAATAAATATGTGCAAAAATGCACAAAATATTATTGATATTACAGAAAAACAGCGCTACATCATTCCTAAGGAGGCCTTGCTTCGCCATAGTTAATCTTACGAAGCACTATGAGGCGAAAATCTTATGAAAGCAAGCAGGAGGCTGTCTTTTGGGGGCACTTATGTATTTTTTGCGTAACACCACTTAATAAATAAGTTATGAACTATACGAGAGAAAGTTGGATATTTTGTTTAATATGCATTAGTTTAATGTTGAGTCCACTCCGAAAACGCTTTACTAGAGGTGTCCTTAATTTATCTCTTTCATTAGTGGGTGTGCATCCATTTGCAATTTGTTACATTTGGGCATGCAAATAATAGAATGCCCTCGAGATGCTATGCAAGGGATACATACGTTTATTCCTACCGAAACTAAAATTGAGTACCTTAATAAACTGCTGCAAGTTGGGTTTGATACCTTGGATTTTGGGAGCTTTGTTTCGCCCAAGGCGATTCCACAATTAAAGGATACTAAAGAAGTATTATCTGGGCTTAAACTCAAAGGCTCAAACACCAAATTATTAGCCATTATAGCCAATTATAGAGGCGCTACAGAGGCAGTGGCATTCGAGCAAATTTCATACTTAGGCTATCCTTTATCAATTTCAGAAACTTTTCAGCAAAAAAACACGAATAAATCGATAACAGCTGCATTGGAAGATGTTTCGAACATTAAGGCATTATGTGCCCAACATAAGAAGCAGTTAGTTGTTTATATTTCAATGGCGTTTGGCAATCCGTATGGCGACCCATATTCACTTGATTATTTAGCCCAGTTTACGGAGATAATTACAACGCTGGGGGTAGATATAATTTCTCTTTCAGATACCATTGGGGTTGCTAACCCTGCACAGATTAAAAATACCTTTTCCGATTTTAGTAATACTTACCCAGCAATTAATTTGGGAGTTCATTTGCACTCAACCAAAGAAACAGCAGCCGAAAAAATAAGAGCGGCACTTAAAGCTGGTTGCGAGCGTTTTGATGGTGCCATTTTAGGCTATGGAGGATGCCCCATGGCTAAAGATGAATTGGTAGGTAATATTGATACGCGTATTATATTGGAGGAAATTGAAAAAAGCTGTGTAAGTTCACTTAAGCTTGATATGGCAGCATTTAAAGAAGCAGAGGCGTTTGCTTCGCAGGATGTGTTTTGGAAATATAAATGAGCAAGAGTAGTGTATATTTATGCAAAGTTGACTAACTTGATTAAGTTATGAATGTAATAAATATAGCTGAAGCCAAAACTCACCTTTCAAAGCTAATAGAATTGGCACTAAAAGGCGAAGAAGTAATTATTGGCAAACGCAATACTCCTTTGATGAGTCCACTCCGAAAACAGACAATTTTCAATCCCGAAAGCTCGGGATGGAGTAGATTTTCATTTTTTGAGATTCGGTGATGCCTGAGTATCAACGGATTGAAAAAGGTGAAAAGATGCCCATCCGCCAGCAGGATTGGTTTTAGGTGTTTTCGGAGTGGACTCTTTGATAAAGTTTACAGTAATAAACCCTCCACCCTAAAAAAGCGGGAAGGAGGCCGTTTTAAGGGGTAAATACATATTGCTGAGGATTTTGATGTATTGCCCGATGAAATTCAACGTGCTTTTGAGGGTTTGGAAGAATGAGGGTGTTACTCGATACTCATATATTTTACTGTATTTATTAGAACTTAGCCAGAAATATTAATCAGAACTAGTATGTTAGCATTAGGTGGGACTTAATAAATGAAGTTAACAATATGGAAATATAAATTATTGTTTTTTGCTCTAATTTCAGAACAACTGACCCATGAACAT
>JALSJD010000104.1 GCA_026989535.1 Cyclobacteriaceae bacterium | reverse complement strand
CTATCTAAATAGCGAGCTTAAGGTAAAATCTCGCAAAAGCAGAGGCACCGTAATTCATTACTTATGCTTATTAGGTTTTACTACCCCACAGGATGCTCCAGACTACGACCGGATTAACAAATTTGTGCAAAATATGGGGGCAAATAACCCTAAAAAAAAGATACTAAACTACCTATACCCGGCAGAGCTTAATAAAGTAGTAACGCAAGTAATAGCGATGTATAAAAAAGAAGCTAAAAGATGAATAATAGACCACATCTTCTACCCATTTACCCGTGCGGCCACAGACGGTTATCTTATGTCTTGTGTCTAACAGTCTAACATCTTAATAAATGAAAAAAACAACTTACATCGAAAAGCTTGAGGTGCTTAAGTTTTACACCAATCACCCAGCAAATATTAACCACCCAACGGTGCTTAATGCCATTAAGGCTGATGTAGTTAAAGCCAATACCGTAGGCACTAAAAAGGCGGCCGAAATAGATAATAGTTTATACAACGAGTGCATGGGCATTTACCGTGTTTTTTTAAAGCACAAGGATTCGCACCTGCGCCTCGAAGGGCGTAAAGCACGGCAGTATAAAGAAGCTATGACGGGCATTATTAATTATGTGCGCTCTTTTCAAACCGAAGCTAATATGCCACATACTGATGCAGATGTGGCCAAAGGAATTTCCTTTATTTTTAAGTTTTGGCACAGGCTTAATCACTTTCATCAAAATAGGCTTGGGTTGCCCGAAATTTACAGTGCCATACATGAAATTATACCAATGATAAAAAATGGATACGACAAAAAAACAGGTAATAAAAACCAGCTTAACCAGCTTGAGAACAGCATTAGAAACAAAGGCTGATAGCGCAGTAGTTCTGCGCCATGCCATGCATTTATCTATGGCCAATATTATAGATAAACGATCTGCTTATAATAGCTTAAAGCTTAATATTGAAACTACTAAAAAAAGCTTATTATTTTGGGAGCAAGTACGGCATTTCGAAAACAAAGAACAGTATATAAAGGCTATTAAAACAAGGTTAGAACAGTGTTTTAACGAGCTGCAAAAAACCGACTACCTCGAATTAATGTTAAAGACTAGAGAGGCCAACGAGGCTGGTTTAAGAGATAACCTTCAGCTATTAATTATAAGCTTGTTAAAGTACTACCAAACCACCGAACAAATACATGTAGAAATGGTTGGCCTAATAGCCGACCGCATTATTTGGAAATTCGGAGGCCTCAGTATAGAAGATGTAGCTGTTTGTTTTAACATGGCCATGAATGGCGATTTTGGCAAGGTATATAACCGCATAGATGGCGGTGTTATAATGGGTTGGCTGCAAACCTATACCGAACGCCAACAGGAGCTAATACACCAAAAAAACATAACCAACCATGCCGATGAAAAGGGCAGCACCTATAAAGATTTTAATGCCCACCGAAAGGTGGTGCCAAAACGACTTAAGGAAATGATGTAACTCTACGAAGTGCGCAGACTAAAATATAAAAAAATGAAATTAGAAAACAAAAAAACAGGAGAAATTGCTAATGATGATTGGATGGAGGACGAAAAAATAGCTAGCGATTTTGAAATATGGAGAGCGTTGTGCAAGCCTTATATAAACGAGCTTTACGACAGCCCATGCATTAACCACCCAGCTAACGAAGTGTTGCTTTTTTTAGATAAAGTAAAGCCAAAACAACCAACGAAAGGGTGGTTTAGGTTGGTGGATAAAAGCATTAAAAAAATGGCTCAAATTCAAGAACTGTTAGAAAATAGAAAAGCCCCCTTTATGGATAAAAAAGACTTGCAATTTGCGGTTAATAGCCTTAAAGAAATAAAAAGTTTGTTGGTTAGGTCTCAAAAAGAAATATAATGGAAAGATTAAAATGTTACGTGTTAATGGTGGCCGAGTATTTTCCTAAACACCATAAAAGAGCAGGTGATTTTACTGATTTTTGTATGAAAATAAAACACCATATAAAAACACATACCATTAGGTATAATTACGATTTATGGGAACGCAGAATTTCTGAAGTAGAAAAAGGAAAAGCATATATTTCTGTTAGAATTTGGGATGATAAACCATATAGGAGCCCACAGCTTGAAATTTTTAGATTTGATAACACACACGGTGTTGGAATAGAAGCTGTTGATTTTCCATTAAATGCTGTTGTAAACGATTGTGTAGATGTGCCTCTTAAAATTATTGCTTATAATGATGGGCTTACTACTAATGATTTTAAAAGTTGGTTTAATAAACCAACAAAAAGCCGTATGGCAATTATTCATTTTACAAATTTTAGGTACGACTACTAAACAAAGTATAGACCGCTAAAAAAATAAATAATGAACAGTACAAAAATAAAACGATTTATGCAACTGCTCTTCGGGCATAATTATATAGGGCTTTTATTGCTAATTGTAATGGCGTTTTTATTTAGTTGCTAACGTTGAATCTATGTGTAGTACAGCCATACATATAGTTTCATCGTTTAATAAAAATGTTAATTGGCTGTATTACATATAGATAGTGTTATGCACTGTTTATTATTAACTTACAAAATATAAATATTATGAATTTATTAGAATTTAAGAATTACATTTCTGAATTACCAAATGAAACAAAGTTTAATTTTTCCATTAGTGAACCATTTTCATGGCGAGGAAGTTATGATGAAGTTGCCTTTGAAGTTTTAGATAAAGAAAGTACAAAACTTGAAATATTGAGTAATATTCAAAAGGCTTATGAAGGTAAATTTTACGGATATAAAGGTGGAGAATATGAATTTTACGATTATACACCTGTAAATTTTGAAGAAGATTCAAGGCGTTGGACTGACGGAGAATATTGTGCAAATTGGATTTCAAAAATCGAGCAACTACCAGCTTATAAAAGTCAAGAGCATAGGCTTATTGCTTTGATGTTCCCCAAATAGTGCATAACGCTGAGCTATACGTAAGCATTAGCGACCCGCTGGTTAGCGGGTTACGTATAGCGAGTGTTAGCTTGCAATAAAACCAAAAACTTGCCATATTGTAACAAATTTTTAAACTAAATAATAAAGAGATGAAAAATGAGAAAGACCCAACAAAAGAAGCTTGGACTGGTGGTAGTAACTTAAGCC
>JALSJD010000103.1 GCA_026989535.1 Cyclobacteriaceae bacterium | reverse complement strand
CGATGAATTGATAGCAGTAGCAGTTTTTAGTGCCTCGTGCCCTGTGCATAGGGGTAAGGAAGTGTACCGTTCGCACCAGCTCATTCGGTTTTGTAATAAAAATGGCATTACGGTTGTGGGTGGGCTTAGTAAGCTAATCAAGCATTTTATTAAAGAGCAATCGCCCGAAGATATTATGACTTATGCCGATTTAGATTGGTCGAATGGCAGTGGCTATGCTAAAATTGGTTTTGAGAAAATAGGGGAGTTGCCGCCACAAAAATTCAGCATAGATGCCAATTCACTTATCCGCAATTATAAAATAGATACGCTACACACAAACGAAATAAATAACCTTTTTACCAACCAAGGTAGTGCTAAGTACCTGTTAAATCTTAAGAAAAATGACTGGTAAATTAATTGTAATTACTGGCCCAACTGCAGTAGGTAAAACTAAATTGGCTGCAAATCTTGCCTACGCCCTTAATGGGGAGGTTTTAAGTGCCGATTCCAGGCAGGTGTATAAAAATATGGACATCGGTACAGGCAAGGATTTAGAAGATTTTACAGTGAATGGGAAACAGATTCGGCACCATTTGATTGATATACAAGAAGCAGGCGATAAGTACTTTATAAATCAGTATTTTAAAGATTACGTAGTGGCTTTAGAGGGCGTTCAAAAACGTCATAAACAGCCCATACTCTGTGGTGGTAGCGGTTTATACATCGAAACAGCGCTGGAAGGTAATCCTTGGGCGGCCATTCCTGTAAATGCCTCATTAAGGGAGGAGTTAGCCTCACTTTCAGAACGAGAGTTATTGCAAAGGGTGGAACAAATCCCTCAAAAAATTCTTAAGCAAATTGATATAAGCACTACCAAAAAAATAAAACGAGGAATAGAGATTGCTGCCTATCTCAAAAATAACCCTGTGCCAGTGCAGGAGTTGCCCACTATCAATCCCGTTATTTTCGCCCTTCAATTAGATAGGGAGCTGGTAAAAAAACGGATTTATGCTCGCTTAATACACCGCCTCGAAAATGGTATGATTGAAGAAGTAGAAAACCTTTTGGGGTTAGGTATTGCCCCCGATGATCTTAAGTATTATGGTTTGGAGTATAAATGGGTTACGGCTTATTTACTGGGGGAGGTGGATAAGCCCGAAATGATTAATCGGCTTAATATTGGCATTCGCCAATTTGCCAAACGCCAAATGACTTGGTTTAGACGTATGGAGAAAAAAGGGTATAAACTAAATTGGCTGGATGCGAGCCTGTCAACGGATGTATTGGTGAAAAAAGTGGAAGAGCTGCTCTAAAAGTTATTTTAGATGGCTCTTTATCGCACAAGGCTAAAAAGCGTAGGGAATAGAATGCTTCACTATTTCCGAACAGCACAAAGCCATACCAAAATAAATATAACACAAATGGCGGACTTTATAGAATGCATAGAACTTTGATTGCCCACAAAAAACCTATGATTTTTTAGCTGATGTTACCGCCCGTGAGTACATATTAAAACTACCTTCATCTGTTATTTGATACATTCATTATTTGTAGAATCATTCATTAGTTCATTTTTTTCTGATTTTAATGAGTCTAAATAATCATTAAAGCCAGAATAATTATGTTCGAGAAGTTCAATTTTTTTGTTCATTACGCCTATCTCCAAATTGTTGTCTTTCTGAGCAAAAAAACCAAGTACAATAGCGATAGCTATGCCTTGCCTAACCAAGAAGTCATTAGAGTCAAGAATTGATAAAGCTGTCCTCTAGATATAAAAAAGCGTTTAACTAAACTCTTTAGTTCTTCTGTCGGATAAATTTCTGTTGCGACATATTTTATAAAGATTTTTTTTAATTTCTTGTCACCAAAATGGTATATTGAAAATTGTTCAATATTTTCGCTTGTTCCAATTGAATGAGGATTCTCAAGTGCTTTGTTAAGGGTTTTTTCAAAAGATAGTATTAGTCCTTCAGACTCTAGTAGTTGGAGTAGTTTTGCAAGTACAAATATCTCTTGTACGACCTTCTCTGGAGTTTTAAATTCATTACTTGTTTCATTCAGGTAATGAACCTTGATTTCATTTTTTTCAAAGTCACATGAAATATTGCATTTGTTTATTACTTTGCTAAACAGTCTATCTATATAAATACCACTAGAAGATGTGATTTTTTTAACAATATGTTTTTCTTGGTTTGTAAATTGTCTCATTTTCATTAAATCAATACATTAGCTAATTCTTCTGCAATTTGTTTAGCAGCTTTTGCTACACCTGACCTCATTACACCGTTAGCTATTGAGCCTATTCCTCATCCTTTGCCATTTTGCCAAGTTTTTTGTTAGGGTTTCGTTTTTTATTTTCTTTTTAATTCAATTTATAGATTTACTACTTTCAGGTTTTCGTCCATATAAAAATCTTTAAATGTATATTTTAATCCCTTTTCGTCTGCTACTTTTCTAAATTTTTCAAATGCTAGTTGTTCCATAGTGTATTCACCTGATGAACATCCATAATCATTAATTAGCATATCAATGGAAATTTCGTCAACTCGAATATTCGATTTATCATATCTGCAATTTATCGCTGCTGAACCGTAACTTCCAGCTAGAAAGCAAGCATTTTCAACATATTCATAGCATTCTTCAAACAATATAAATACACTGTATCCAATTACTTTATTTTTAGATTTCTTATCCATTTTGATTGTGTTTTTTGTCAATTAATATTAACTTATGCAGTGATTTTTATAGGTTGTTGAACCAAACATCTACGGTGAAGGATACACAATCCACATAAAATTAGTAAATTTAGGGTTTAAATTATAACTATTAAACAATGAAAAAATTTAAAAAAGCCAAGAGCTGGGAAAAGTACAGCTAAACCGCAAAGGCGAAGGATTATTGCTAAAAGTGTTTTATTGGGAATAAAAACAACTGTATGGGCAATAAATAAGCCGTTTTAAAAATGAAAACAGACAAAAAAATAAAGGGGCAGAATACTAAACCTCCTAAGGGGTCAATAAATCGAAATTTGGTCAACACCGAATAACCAAAATATCCGGTAAATCAACCAGTGTGTGGGTTATCAAAAAAAGCCTCAGCGAAAATCATCGTTGAGGCTTTTTTATGAAGGTATTTTGGCTATTCGGCTAAGTGTT
>JALSJD010000102.1 GCA_026989535.1 Cyclobacteriaceae bacterium | reverse complement strand
ATGTACTGATTTGCGACATCCAAACGATTATGTCGTGCTAGTTGAAATAAAGATTTGAACTTAACGAGCCAACTTGAAAGACAATTGCCTGAGTTGCAAGGAGTTAAGAAATTTTCAACTATTTTTTTATCCGATTGAATTTTCGTCATCACTATATTCAATCGGTGGTTAACAATAAATTATTTAAGAACGTAATTTGCTGAATAACAATAACTTAACCAATTATAATTGCAGATATTATTCCTTTTATTTATCTTAGTAAAGTAGAATTAAATAGGTAGGGGTAATATAGCCCAAGTCTCTTATGTAAAGGGCTCCTTTGGATATTCGCTCAATTGTTTCTTTTGAATTTTGTTGATCGTTCGTTTTGCAGCTTGTTAAAGCTATGGAGTCCCAGCTTCCAGATAATAAATCATATTCATATTGCAAGTTCATTAATCCATTTGTTTTGCTAAAATTACCATAACCAGGGTAGTTGCCATTGTAGGTAGTTGGCAATGAAAATTTACTTAAATCTTTAATATGTATGGAGGTGAAGTGTTTTTTTAGTTCATCATCCTCTGGTAATGCAAATTGTTGAGTTAATTGAATTTTAATCAATTCTTTAAGAAAACTAACCCCCTTATGGGTAAATTTTTTATGAAGGGCTTCTTTACTAATATTAATAGCAAATTGTTGATGTAAGTCTGCTGATATATCAGGCAAACTGGTATTGGCTTAATTGCAGGCTGAAAACATGAGTGTATTGACGAAACTTGCGGCTGGTAATTTTCGAACTCTTTGTGTAAAGCCAATCTCTTTGGCTGTTTGATTGATTACTTCTTCTGAAAGACTATTTTCAATGGCAAATTTTAGCTCTTTGCCGTGCTGCTTAATAAACAACTTTTTGTCGATTTTTAGTGAGTTTCTTCCCTGAAATCACTATTTTTAGGTATCAAAAGCGAACAACCACAAGGTGTTCGCTTCTTAAAAAAACAAAATAATGGGAAGAAAACTCGAAGTAGTTAAATTAGTCCCAAATGGGACTATTGTCCTCAAGACCAACTAAATATTTGCACTTTATTTTTTGCAAATTTTGCTTAAGTTAACGACTATGGTGTCCTCACGAACCATGGATTGGACTAGTGGTGGATGTTAATTTTATCTAAACAAACGAAATATTCGAAACACATTGTCGTTTGTTTCGTTTATAATTGTAAACACAAATCACTAAATCGTATTAATTATGTATCCACTCAAAGACATTACCAAGCCCTCAAAGCAAGAACAAAAAACGGCTATGGAGTCATACAATGCCTTAGAAGCAATGCTGGAATCGCTTAATACTGAGATTACTGAAATTGAAATAGAGGAAACCAAAGAAAAGATTAAAATACCGCTTAATGCTTTAAAACTTCTTGCCAAGATACTCAAGGAAACCAGCCGGGGCAACCCCGTATCTATTGTGCCAATTGCAGCAGAAATAACAACCCAAGGTGCGGCAGAACTCCTGAACTGTTCAAGACCACATATAGTTAAACTTCTTGATAATGGGGGTATTTCATTTACCAAAATTGGCAGGCATAGGCGAATTAAAATCGAGGATATTATGAAGTATAAAAAAGAAGTGAAAGAAAAACAAAAAGCACTTCTTATTAAAATGATGAAAGAAGACCAAGAATTAGGCCTGTATGATTCATAGTGTAAGATTTGCAGCCATCCTTGATACAAATGTAATCTACCCTATTACAATACGAGACCTGCTACTGTGGTTTGCACACCACGACCTTTTTACACCAAAATGGAGCCAACATATTTTTGATGAGTGGGCAGACGTAATGAGAAGAAAAGGGGTTAAGGAAGCCACCATTGCCATAAGATTAAAATGGCCAAATCAAGCATTTCCGGATGCACTGGTAGCCAATTACGAACCTTTAATTAAAACAGTTAACCTACCCGATAAAAAAGACTGTCATGTGTTGGCTGCTGCCATTAAAACAAATGCCAATGTTATTGTAACCAATAACCTCAAAGACTTTCCACAGGAGTATTTAACCCGGTTTTCTCTTTCGGCAAAAAATGCAGATGATTTTGCCACAGATATTATTGACCTCAACCCTCAAAAGGCAGTAGAAGCTTTTAAAGAAATGGTTCTTAACAGAACTAATCCAGATCAAGATGAATACCAAATACTAGATTATATGCGAAATAATTACCTTGAAAAGACTGCCAACTATATCCATTCACTAATCTAACCCGCATTATTCACTATATTTTGAGATTAAACTACCCTGAGGCAGAGCCGTAACAAGGTCTCAGCAAGACGCTAAGACTAGTGGAGGATTTAAGGAATTGCATAATGGGGAAACAATAATATTAGCGTAAATTTGAAAAGTAAAGTGGTTTATAAAAGAGATGGAGATGTTAGAATGGATTAAGAAACCGAATTTAGACAGTTCGATTATAAATGAGTTTAAGTCAAAATATATAGAACTGTGCTCTGAATGGCATTTTGTTACTGAGTTTATATCACTCCCGAATGATGTTGACTTCTTTGGTTTTACACCCGATACAGAACAGAACGAATTAGAATCGCTTGGATTAACATATACAAGTGGAGAAGAGCACTTATTTGAACCAACATATAATTTTAGAGTTGAGTATCATCTTACTGGAAAATTCTACTATTACAAAAAAGCCAATTCGAATAGGCCGTTCGAAATTCAATCTGAGTTTAGTCTAAAATTCGATGGGTGTATTAGGGAGAATGGGGAATTTCGCTATTACAAGGTAGAAAAGTTAAATTCTAAAAAAGATCCCCACTAGCGCAAGTTTAGCGATAGCGTAACTTGTGTTTACAAATGATAAAAAGAATCTTTGACTCGGCAAATAGTAAAGAAACAAAATTGAGTGCAAAATATAAAATACGAGATCAAACAAAGTTGCACTTTATTACATTTGCTGTAGTAGAGTGGGTTGACGTTTTTACACGTAGAATATATAAAAATGCACTTATTGATAGCCTAACCTATTGCCAAGAAAACAAAGGGTTGTTACTGTACGCTTGGTGTATAATGAGCAACCATGTACACTTAATAATATCATCGAAAGAAGGAATAAAGCAAGAAGATATTATCAGAGATTTCAAAAGGCATACCTCAAAACAGTTGCTAAAACTGATAGAAGAAAACAAACAGGAAAGCAGAAAGAATTGGATGTTATGGATTTTTAAAAAAGCAGGAGAACGCAACAGCAATAATAAAAACTATCAGTTTTGGCGGCAAGATAACCACCCAATTGAGCTATCTACAAATAAAGTAATGGAACAACGGCTAGATTACCTTCATAATAATCCTGTAGAAGCAGGAATTGTAGAAGAACCAGCACATTATTTATACAGCAGTGCAAGAGATTATGCAGGAATAAAAGGTTTGCTAACTATTAAATTTATAGAGTAATAGTGGTAAAGAGTGAAAAATATAACGGGTTGTAAACCCTTAAAGGCATTAAAGGCACAAGTTACGCTATCGCTAAACTTGCGCCAGTTGGGGACCGATATTATTCGATATAGAAAATAGATTAGGTTTATTTGTGACGGATTTGTGAGGTTTTGAGTGTATTTTTGTTGACATGTTGTTGAATTATCTTATCCTCTGATCGTAAAAATTAAAAGAAGATGAAACAAATTTCTAGATCTGAACTTATTGACAAATTTTTTGAATCGTACGAGAAAAAATTGAATGTTAAAATCATAACTGGTCAAGATACTATTTATACAGGATATGTAAAAGGTATAGTATTAGGAGATGGAGTTGAAAAGTTGATTTGGACTGAAAATCAAGACGAAAATCATATCAATAAGACTTATATTCAGACTAATAGAATAATTCAATTCATATTGTTAAAATGATAATATTCGCACTCAGAGTATTCTGCAAGGGACTCTGAATCTAACTTATAAGCCATTCGAGGCCACAACTCTAAGTCGTATTCCGAATTTATTTAACCCTCCCAAGTTACCCACCAGATGACGGAGGCTCAAACTTGGATTTTAGATGATTAAGTTATCAGGGTCTTGGTGTGTATTCCAAAAAGTAATCAAATCTATTTTGGATAGAGTTATATGTTTTTTAATGATGAATCATCATTAAAAATCCTCATATAATTTAAGAGGACTATGTATGCTTGAATTAAATGATTTTGAAAAGAGTTTAAAAGACTTTTATAATGCACTTTATACAGAAAGTTTATTTAAAGATGGAATATATGTGCAGAGTGCATACGTTAACATTGGTTTAGTGTATATTAAACAAAATAAGAAGGATGCAGCATGTCAGTCATTTTCAAAAGCAGGAGAATTAGGTAGTGATGAGGCCTATGCTGTATTACTAAGTATTGTAACTAAATGGCTAATATAAATCTCAATCCATAATAAACCAGTTAAGCTATGACATTAAGACAAAAACGTAAAAAAAATAAAGCTATAATTAATTCAATAGATCTTAACAAATGGAGGGCTCTTATTAAAAAATATATTCAAATAACTAATATTGGGTATCCTCAATATGTTATTAGAACGGTAAGCTCAGATCCAGAATTAAGTAAATTAGTTGCAAAAATTAATTGGGTTAATGATACAACTGTTTCTTTTATTAACGGATCACAAAATATAATAAAGTCAATTGATCCTAAATTTATAATTCAAATGAAATTACTCACAAAATAAATATTCTGATTTATTGCGTTTATGTATTAGAGAACACTAAACCAATCTTTTACTGGTCTGAGCGTCTCGCTAAGTAGCTGTAAATTAGAAATCAACTACAAAAAAAGCCATAAAAAAAGGGCATCGCATGCGACACCCTTTGTAGTAGCGGGGGTTGGACTTGAACCAACGACCTTCGGGTTATGAGCCCGACGAGCTACCAACTGCTCCACCCCGCGATATATTTTTACAAAATAGTATCGCTGTCTCATGTTCAGAGAAATTATACATTTCTAAACGAGCTACTCCCGATAACTCCACCCTGCGATATATTATTTATTTAAAACCCGTTCGAACGGCTCGTGCCTCGCACCAAATTTTAAATATGTTTTACTATTTAATCCTAGCCTTTTGCTAAGGGAGTACAAAAGTAGAGGGTCATAAATTAAAAACAAATACCTTTGCCACATATTATTTTGTATGGCAGATAAAAAGCATAAAGCAGGGTTTGTAAGTATCATTGGTAAACCCAATGTAGGCAAATCAACATTAATTAACCAACTGGTAGGCGAACGCCTTTCTATAATTACCTCAAAAGCGCAAACTACCCGCCACCGCATTATGGGTATTTTGAGTGGCGAAGATTTTCAAGTGGTTTATTCTGATACCCCTGGCATTATTAAGCCTCAGTACGAACTACAAAATGCAATGATGCGTTTTGTGAGCACTTCGTTAGAAGATGCAGACATTATTCTTTTTGTAACTGATTTATACGAAAAGCACGATGAAGAGTTTATAGAAAGACTTAAGAGCCTTAGCCAACCAGTGATAATGATAATGAACAAGATTGATTTATCAACAGGTTCGCAAGCCTATGATAAGATTGCGTATTGGCACGAGGTGTTTACACCTGCCAAAACCATTGAAGTATCAGCACTTAAAGGCGAAAATATACATGTACTTTTTGATACCATTTTAGAATTGCTGCCTGAACACGAAGCGTATTTTCCTAAAGATGAAATAACCGATAAACCCGAAAAGTTTTTTGTGGAAGAAATTGTACGTGAAAAAATTTTTCAAAACTATAAAAAGGAAGTGCCGTACAGCACACAGGTAATCGTTGAAGAATTTAAAGAGGATAAGAAAATAATTAGAATTAGAGCCTTAATTTACGTTGAGCGCAAAAGCCAAAAAGGAATCATTATAGGTCATAAAGGCGAAGCCTTAAAAAAAGTAGGCATTGCTGCTAGGCAGGATATGGAAATATTTTTTAATAAAAAAATTCATTTGGAAACGTATGTAAAAGTGGCCGATGATTGGCGAAAGAAAAAACTGACCATTAAAGGATTCGGGTACTAGTTAAAGAAATGAGAGAATGAAAAAATGATTGAATGAGAGAATGAGAGAATGCTATAGTAAAGGAGAATTATTTTTACTCTCTCATTCTCTCATTGTATCGACTTAAAAAGTGAATATTTTTAATAAATTCGTGGCAACACAATAAAGAGATAAAATGGCAAACATAGTTGCAATAGTAGGAAGACCCAATGTGGGCAAATCAACTTTTTTTAACCGACTGGTAGAAAAAAGAACCGCTATAATGGATAATGAAAGTGGCGTAACCCGTGACAGGCAATACGGCTATGCCGAATGGACGGGCAAACATTTTACCACTATTGATACCGGAGGGTATGTAAGTGGATCGGATGATATTTTTGAGGGAGCCATTCGCGACCAAGTGAAACTTGCCTTGGGCGAAGCTTCGTGCATCATTTTTATGGTAGATGCTAAAGATGGGCTAACTGGATTAGATGAGGATTTTGCCAAAGTAGTTAGGCAAGTAGGCAAGCCCGTATTTGTTGCTGTAAACAAATCTGATACCACCGAAATGAGCTTTATGGCAGGCGAATTTTATGCACTAGGATTCGATGAAGTTTTCCCTATCTCTTCTTCCAATGGCTCTGGTACGGGAGAGTTATTAGATGCCGTGGTTAAAACTTTTGAATCGGAAGATAAAGGCAACCCTGATGAGGGCATTCCAAGAATTGCCATTTTAGGCCGCCCCAATGCAGGCAAATCCTCCTTTGTAAATGCCTTGGTGGGCACCGACCGAAACATAGTTACCGACCAGGCAGGCACCACTCGTGATTCTATAAATACACGCTATAATTTATTTGGCAAGGATTTTATCTTAACCGATACCGCGGGTATTCGTAAAAAATCTAAAGTTACGGAGGATATTGAATTTTACTCTGTTTTAAGAGCTTTACAATCGCTGCAAGACAGCGATATTTGTATTATTTTAATTGATGCCGAGCGGGGACTAGAAGCCCAAGATGTTAACATTATAGCATTAGCCGACAAATATGGCAAAGGCGTTTTAATAATGATTAATAAGTGGGATTTGGTGGAAAAAGAAACTAATACGGCAGTTAAAATTAGAGAGGAAATGAAGCAAAAATTGGGTCCTTTGAGCTATGCGCCTATTGTGTTTACTTCGGTAATAAACAAGCAGCGAATTTTTAAAGCCATTGAATTAGCGGTTGAAATATATGAAAATCGAGCACAAAAAATAGCCACCTCTAAGCTGAATGATGCAATTTTACCTGAAATAGAACGATATCCGCCACCCGCATTAAAAGGAAAACACATTAAGATTAAATACATTACTCAACTACCAACCCAAGCAACAAGTTTTGCTTTTTTCTGCAATTTGCCTCAGTACATAAAAGCACCTTACCAACGGTTTTTAGAGAACAAATTAAGGAGCCATTTTAATTTAGAAGGAGTACCTGTAAGGGTCTATTTTAGAAAAAAATAAGCTTATAATTAGGATTATTCTGATTTTTTCAGAAATTTAGCATTTACTAACATTTTTAATCTAACATAATTATGAAAAAATTATTAACATTATTGCTCGCAGTTGGCTTTGCGTTTGGTATGGTTGCCTGCGGTGGAGAGAGTTCTTCAACTGAAGAAGCAACAACAGAAGAAGCGGCTCCTGCAGCTGAAGAAGTTGAAGTTGTTGAAGAAGTAGTAGCTCCAGCTGAAGAAGTGGAAGCTGACTCTACTGCTACGGAAATGGAAGGGGAGCACTCAGAAGAATCAACTGAAGAATAATAACATTCTAACGTTTATAAAAAGGAGAAGGCCAATGGTTTTCTCCTTTTTTATTTTTACAAATTATGACAGACGTATTTGAGCAATACCTTCCTAAAAATGCCATTGAGTATTGCAAAACCGTAAGTAAACAGTACTCTTTTAGGCTAGACCTAAGTTTTAACCGCAAATCTAAATTTGGGCATTATAAACATTGGCCTAACTCAAAAACACATATTATCTCCATTAACAGAGGTTTATCCAAACCTTTATTTTTAATTACTTATTTACACGAATTAGCTCATTTGGAAGTAATGCTGCAATATGGCAGAACTGCAAAACCACACGGATGGGAATGGAAAAATGCTTTTAAAAAATTAATGTTGCCCGTGTTAAACCCTACTATATTTAATAATGAGTTACTCTCAGTTTTGGCAAAACATTTGAAAAACCCGAAAGCGTCCCTTTCTGCCGACCCACAGTTATGGGCTATTTTATTTTCTAGCAGCGATAAAAACGCCACGTATATAAAAGATATTGATGAAGGAGATGAATTTATTTTTAAACAACGGGTATTTAAAAAAGTAAAATCACGTAGAACCCGTGCTTTATGCTGCGAGTCAAAAACTGGCACTAATTATTTAATTCCGTTGCTAGCAAAAATCGAAAAAGTTTAATCCTTATTTTGAAGATGATACCCAACCAATGCTTCTGTGGGCGATTTTAATACCTTCCCAATTTCGAGCCCTTGATCTTGCAAACTTGTTGCAATAAAATCTTTAAAATAAAACCCAATTGAGCCAATGAGATTAATTTTTAAGGTTGACTCATATTTTTTTATCAATAAAGTAAACGTATCAAATTCCTTCCTTAAAACTTTCTCGATTTCCGCTTCTTCTTTGTATAAGAATAACGCTTTAGCACAAGAAGCTATAAAACGATTCGGCCATTCTTCTTTATAAACTTTACTAATTATTTTGTGATAGTCTAGCCCAATTTCTTTGTAAATTAATTTAGATAAATTAGACGAAAACTCATCTCTTAGCAACTTTTTTAACAAAGCCTTGCCAAGAGCCGCACCGCTTCCTTCATCGCCCAAAATAAACCCAAGTGGTTTAATGTGCATTTTAATACCCTTGCCATCGTAATAGCAACTATTAGAACCCGTTCCTAAAATAGCCACTATTCCTTTGCTGGTTCCGCATGTGGCTCTGGCAGCGCCCAACAAATCTGAGGCTACATTTACATGCGCTTTTACAAAAAATGATTTTAGCCAATTAGCAGTAGTATAGTTTATTTTGGTATCTCCACATCCTGCTCCATAAAACCATACCCGTGTAACTTGGCTTGCCCAATCAACCAAAATCGGGTCTTCTAATTCAGCAATAAACGCTGTTTCAGAGAGGTATAGGGGATTAAGCCCTGCGGTAGTTACTGTTTGCATTTGCCCGGTAGAATCAAATAAAATCCACTCCGTTTTGGTGGAACCACTGTCTGCTATTAACCACATTAGTTTTTTAGTTTTCCTATAGGACACCTCTATTAATTACTTGTACCCTCTGGCTTTTTCTGAGGTTTGTGATCGAGGCGTGGTTTCAAAGGCAGGCTAGTTGCCTGACTAGAAAGCACAACGAAGAGCACGATCCTCATAAAAAGCTCCTTTGGGTTAGATTAAAGCACTTATCTGCTTCGTTATAATCGACAAAAAGGCAACCAGCCTTCTTTGTCGATTCTGCCTTGCATCTAAGCACTTTATTTCTAACAGAGGGCAAAATTAATTAATAGAGGTGTCCTATAATATTAAATTTGGCGAATACTTTATTGGTGTGAGGTGCATCTTTCAATTCATCTGTTAAATCTTGCCCTGCCCAATGCTCATAATGCTGGCCATTTCGCCAAAGTTTCGAATCACCAACGTCATAAATAACCCCTTTATAGGCAACCCAAATTTCTTCTTTGTCGTTGCCATTTCGTAAAGCAAGTTGCGCTTTAGAGTACAAGTCGTCCTTTGCTAGCATTAATTTTGAGAAACTGCAAAGTCCTCTGCTTGCTGCCAAACTCTAAAGGTATTTTTATTGCATATTTTTTCAATGTCTTTTGCAGAATAGCCTCTTTTTAAAAGTTCATACAACACATTGGGTAATTGAGAGGCGTCTTTTACATCTTCTGGCAAATCGCCTACGCCATCAAAATCAGAGCCAAAGGCTACATAATCAATACCTGCAAGTTCTACCACACGATCTACATTATCAGCAATTTGAGATGCCTTGGCAAAATAAGTGGTATCTCTATTTTTATTGGCAAAAGCAGGGTCTAAAAAGAACGACCCAAAATTGATGTGAACTACACCACCATTTTTTGCCAATGCCTTTATCATATCATCCGACATATTACGCTCCATACCGGGCGTAAAATGCCTGCAACTAGAGTGAGAGGCAATTACTGGCACTTTTGTAATGGCCAACACATCATAAAAAGCACTATCGCTTACGTGCGAAATATCCACCATAATGCCCACACGGTTCATTTCTGCAACCACTTTCTCTCCAAACGGGCTAAGTCCATTCCACAACCGTATGCTGTCATACGAGGAATCTGAAATATGGTTTGCCTTTGCGTGGGTTAAGGTGATATACCTAATCCCCCGATTATAAAAGTATTGCACGTTAGTTAAATCGTGGGCAATGGGTGCTCCGTTTTCCATCCCCATGGGCAATGAAATAAGCCCTTTGGCAAATTGCGCCTTAATTTGAGCAGGGTTAGTAGCAATGGCAAATTTATCAGGATGCTCCCTGGCCATATTTTCAACCAACTCAATTAAACTATCTGCCAGCATTTTAGCCCCATTATCTTCCCTCGCAGAAGGAATATAAATGGACATAATAGGTGCATCTAGTCCTCCTTCTTTAGCTCTCACATAATCAAAATGTCCATTTTTTGTACGTACCGAAATATCTTCTGGGTTGTTCCACATACGATAAGGAATATCAACGTGCCCATCCACAATAATAAATTTATGCGCTAAGGAATCGGCTAAAGCATGAAGTTCTACCTCAGTTGGTTCATCGTATTCTTGGGCAGTTTTTTGCTCACATGAAAAAAATCCAATTATTGAAATTGATAAAATGTAGATTAGATGTCGCATAAGTATGATATTTACATCAAGATTAACGATTTGAACTAAGAGTCCACTCCGAAAACAGGCAATTTTCACAAAAAGAGTTATTTTGGATGAGATTTTCATTTTTCAAGATTCGGTGATGCCTGAGTATCAGCTAATTGAGAAAAATGAAAAGGTCGCCAAAAGAGACTTTTTTGGTTTTGGGTGTTTTCGGAGTGGACTCAACTAAGATAAAAAAATACACTTGAGTGGTTAACTGCAAAAACGTATGGGCAAGGCACTAAAAATCGATTTTGTTGGGGCAGGCAACTTGGCTTGGAACCTAGCCCCTGCACTTGAAAATGCAGGGGCCTCGGTTCGAAATATTTACAGCCGCAACCCCGAAAACGCCCAAAAGCTTGCAGGTAAATTATATGAAGGGCAAGTAAAAACCGATTTAGATTTTTCGAGTAATGAGGCCGATGTCATCCTTATTGCGGTTGCCGATGATGCCATTGAAGAAGTGGCCAAAGAAATTATTTTACCCGATAACATACTAATAGCGCATACGTCTGGCTCCGTTCCACTGAGTACATTGGGTTATTTAGCCTCTTCAAATATTGGGGTTTTTTATCCGCTACAAACATTTACAAAACACCAACGAGCTAATTTTAGTGAGATTCCTTTTTTTGTAGAAGCTGAAAATAATTTTACTAGAAATGCACTTACAAAATTGGCCAAACAGGTTTCATCCAATGTATATAATATTTCTTCCAGCCAACGGCAGCAATTACATTTGGCCGCAGTATTTGCTAATAATTTTACCAATTGGATACTCACCCAATCGCAAGCCATTCTAAAAGAATCGGACTTAGACCTATCTTTGTTACAGCCTCTATTAGAGCAATCCATTGCCAAGGCCATTGAGTTAGACCCAAAAAATGCACAAACAGGCCCAGCAAAAAGAGGCGATTTTGAAGTACTGGATGCCCAGATGGAATTATTGGCTCCTCAACCCGAAAGGCAAGAGTTGTACAGGCTCATCACCCAACAAATAGTAAATTATTACCAACCCGAGTATGATGACTAATTTACTACAACTATTAAAACTCATTCGGTTTCCGAACCTTGCCATTATTGCCATCACACAATTTATGGTGGCTTTATTTTTAGTAAAACCAGTTAGCATTCAGGCATTAGTATTAGATGTTCCTTTTTTAATTTTAATTATTTCTACCCTGTTAATTGCTTCTGCCGGCTACCTCATCAACGATTATTACGATATAAAAATAGATTATGTAAATAAGCCAGCGCGCGTGGTAATTGGCAAGCATATTAAAAGAAGGCAAGTGCTTATCATCCATTCTATATTTAATTTTACAGGCATTGTATTAGGCGGTTTTGTTTCTTGGTGGATATTGGGCGTTAATATGCTTGCGGCATTTTTGCTTTGGCTTTATTCTAACCAGTTAAAACGACTCCCGCTATGGGGAAATTTAACGGTTAGCTTCCTCACTGGGCTATCGGTTTTTGTGGTGTATTTACATTATTATACCAATTTAGAATCCATTTTAATGTATGCCATTTTTGCTTTTTTTATTTCGCTTATTAGAGAAATTATAAAGGATTTGGAAGATATGGAAGGAGATGAAAAGTTTGGGTGCAAAACATTGCCTATTGCTATTGGGGTGTCTAATACTAAAAAAACAATTTATGGGGTTATTAGTTTTTTTATTGCAGTTGTTATTTTTATAACCAACCAATGGCATTTATTTATACCCTTTTTAATTACCCTCCTCCTTATTCTTGGTTTTCTTTGTATCAAACTTTTTTACGCTGATAAAAAACAGGATTACGCCAAACTAAGTACTGTTGCTAAAGCAATTATGGTAATAGGCATTGCCAGCATGATATTAATTTAACCTGAACTATTCATAAACATTTTGAAAATGAACTCAAACCAATCTCAAGCTTTGAAAACCCGCTATTTATGTTATTTTTAGTATTTATTTTTTTTCAAAATGTGCATTTAGATTAATGGGAAAGACATCCATAAATATAGCCATTTTTGCTTCGGGCAGTGGCACTAATGCACAAGCCATACTCGACTATTTTAAGGGTAATAAATTGGTAGATATTAAATGTATTTACTCCAATAATCCAGCGGCCTATGCTTTAACCCGAGGCAAAAAATTTGGTATTAAAACTAAATCATTTACTAAAGAAGATTTTTATAAAAGCCCTGCAATCTTGGCGCATTTAAAAAACAATCAAATTGATTTAATAATATTAGCAGGGTTTATGTGGCTTGTACCCACGCAGCTCGTGAAAAATTTCACCCTGCTAAATATACATCCTGCTTTACTGCCCAATTATGGAGGTAAGGGAATGTACGGTCATTTTGTGCACGAAGCAGTTATTAAAAATAAAGAACAACAGTCCGGTATCACCATTCATTATGTAAATAACCAATACGATAAAGGCAGTATAATCACACAAGTTACTTGCCCTGTAGCACCCAACGACACCGCAGACTCACTGGCTGCCAAAATTCACATGTTGGAGCATAAACACTATCCGGAAACTATTTTAAAAGTTGTTGAAAAATTGCTTTCCGAATCAAACTAATAATTGCTAAATCGGGACAAAGAGGGCTCTAGCAAAGAAGCGTTAATTTTTAAAGTGCCGTAGGTAGTGCCCACATTTATATCATAGCCTAAAAAAACTATTCCATCCTCTGTCCGCCAACTGGGTGGATTCACAGGCGGTTCTTCGTTAGATGCATAAAAAGGGGGATGCCGGAATAAATCCGGCAAAGAGGTTAATTTCTTTTTATAGCTGTTAGTGCGTTTTTATTCGGATGATTATAACTAATAATTGCAAAATCGGGTACTTTTGCGGCTTACAAAATAGCCATGCAAAAGAAAATTACCTCTGCACTTATTTCTGTTTTTCATAAAGACAACCTAGCACCCATCATTAAAAAGCTAAATGAACTAGGTGTTAAATTATACTCTACCGGTGGCACCCTACAATTTATAAATGATTTGGGCATTAAGGCTACGCCTGTTGAAGATTTAACGGGCTACCCTTCTATTTTTGGAGGGCGTGTAAAAACCCTGCACCCTGCGGTTTTTGGAGGCATTTTATACCGAAGGGATAATAATAAGGATGTTGCACAAGCTAAGGAGCACAATATTCCACCCATAGACCTGACCATTGTTGATTTATATCCTTTTGAAGAAACGGTGAATAGTGGAGCTTTAGACGAAGCCATTATTGAGAAAATTGATATTGGGGGCATTTCGTTAATTAGAGCCGCTGCTAAAAATCATAAAGATGCACTTATTATAAGCTCAAGAAATCAATATACTGAACTGCTTAATATTCTTGAGAACGGAAATGGAGAAACCACCTTGGCCGAAAGAAAAAGATTTGCTGCTTATGCTTTTAATGTGAGCTCTCATTACGATACGGCTATTTTTAATTATTTTAATGCAGAAGAAAACATACCTGCTTTTAAACATAGCATTACCCAAGAACGCCCCTTACGATATGGCGAAAACCCGCATCAGCAAGGAACTTTTTATGGAGAGTTAGACAAGGTATTTACCCAATTGCACGGTAAAGAAATATCGTATAATAATTTAGTAGATATTGAAGCGGCCATTAGTTTAATTAAAGAATTTGAAGACGAAACTGCTTTTGCCATACTAAAACACACCAATGCCTGTGGGGTGGCAGTGGCCAACACAACAAAAAATGCTTATTTAAAAGCCTTTGAAGCAGATACACTTTCTGCTTTTGGAGGTGTGTTAATATCCAACACCGCCATTGATGAAGAAACTGCCCTAGAAATTGACAAACTTTTTATGGAAGTATTGATTGCACCTTCTTTTAGCGATGCCGCATTAACCATCTTGCAATCAAAAAAAAACAGGGTACTCTTGCAACTCAAAAATTATCCGCAGGATAAAGTAGTGTTTAAATCTTTATTAGGAGGTGTAATTCAGCAATCGGCCAATAACACCACCGATGCCAAAGCGGGTTTAACTATGGCAACCACTAAACAACCTACTACACAAGAAATTGCCGATTTATTATTTGCCTCTAAAATTTGCAAGCACACCAAGTCGAATGCCATTATACTGGTTAAAGAGGGGCAAATGTTGGCCAGTGGTGTGGGGCAAACCTCTAGGGTAGATGCTTTGCAACAAGCCATTAAAAAAGCGGAGACTTTTGGGTTTTCGGTAGAAGGAGCAGCACTGGCCTCTGATGCTTTTTTTCCTTTTGCAGATAGTGTGGAAGCCGCCAACAAAGCAGGCATCACTTCCATTATTCAGCCTGGAGGTTCCAAAAAAGACCAAGATTCCATCGATTATTGCAATAATCATAATATCTCAATGGTTTTTACAGGAACAAGGCACTTTAAACATTAAAATGGATTAGTTTTAAGCCATAAATTAAAACTAATTTGTATTTTAGTCAGCTTGGTAAATAGTGCAACAACAAAATTTTATTTTACTACTAATATTTAACAACTAGTATGGGTTTTTTCGATTTTTTTTCCAGTGACTTAGCCATTGATTTAGGAACCGCCAACACATTAATTATAAAAGATGACAAAATTGTGGTGGACGAGCCTTCCATTATTGCGATTGACCGCAGCACAAACAAAGTTTTGGCCATTGGCCGGCAAGCTATGCAAATGCACGAAAAAACGCATGACAATATACGAACCATTCGCCCACTAAAAGATGGTGTAATTGCTGATTTTCATGCGGCAGAGCATATGATTAGAGGAATGATAAAGATGATTGATGAAGGAAGTAGAAGTATCTTCCCAAAATCGCACCGAATGGTAATCTGCATTCCTTCGGGCATTACTGAAGTGGAAAAAAGAGCGGTACGAGATTCGGCCGAGCACGCTGGAGCCAAAGAGGTGTATATGATTTATGAACCCATTGCCGCTGCTATTGGCACAGGCATCGACATTGAAGAGCCTATGGGCTCTATGATTGTTGATATTGGGGGGGGGACTACAGAAATTGCTGTAATTGCGCTCTCAGGCATTGTAAGCAACCAATCTATTCGAATTGCAGGCGATACGTTTAATAAAGATATTCTGGATTATATGCGTAGGCAGCATAATCTACTCATTGGAGAAAGGTCTGCCGAACGTGTAAAAATTGAAGTGGGGTCTGCCTTAACCGAGTTAGACGATGGCCCTGAAGATTATGAAATCAGAGGTAGAGATTTAATGACAGGCATCCCTAAAGTAATTAAAGCTTCTTATTCTGAAATAGCCTTTGCTTTAGACAAATCAGTATCTAAGGTAGAAGAAGCCGTGCTTAAAGCACTCGAAATATCACCCCCAGAACTGTCAGCTGATATTTACGACAGAGGCATTCACTTAACAGGTGGAGGTGCTTCATTGCGAGGGTTAAGTAAAAGATTAGCTTTAAAAACAAAGCTACCTATTCACGTAGTGGAAGACCCGTTAAAAGCAGTGGTTAGAGGAACAGGCATTGCAATGAAAAACCTGAACCAGTACAAACCTGTGCTAATGACATAAGCCAATGCGCAGTTTTTTACTGTTTTTACACAAATACAGAGCTTTTTTAGTATTTATATTACTTGAATCAGCCGCTTTTTTTTTAGTGGTTCAAAACTCAAACTATAACCGTGTAACATTTTTTAACTCTACTAATTATGTAGTGGGTTCTTTATTAGAGTCAGCTAATAACATCAATAACTATTTTAGTTTAACCACTACTAACCAGCAGCTGAGTAAAGAAAATGCCTTGCTTAGAGCAAAGTATTTAGCGTTATTAAAAAAACTGGGAGAAGATAATAGTGTAGATACGATTAGTAATTTTTCCTTCATTAATTCTAAAATAGTTAATAACAACGTATATCTACTTAATAACACGCTTACTATTAATGCAGGAAGCAACCAAGGGGTGCAACCGGGCATGGGCGTAATTGGCAATAGCGGAATTGTTGGCAAAGTAAAGAGGGCAGGAAAAAACTACTCAACGGTAGTATCTGTGTTAGATGTAGATGTAAAGATTTCAGCAGAAATTAAAAATAAAATAAATTTATGCACCGTGCAATGGGATGGAAAATCGCCCGAATATGCCAAAGTACTTTATGTACCCCGCCATTATAATTTAGCCATTGGCGATACCGTTACAACCAGTGGCTTTAATGCCATTTACCCCAGTGGTATTACCATTGGCATTATAAGTAAATTAGTATTGCCCGAAGATGCCTCCTTTTTTGACATCCAAATTAAACTGGTAAACGACTTTACAAATTTATCGTTAGTAGAGGTGGTTCTTAACAAAGACTTGCCCCAAATTGATTCGTTAACTCAAACCGTTGAAGAATGAATAAGGACAACATAATTAAGCTGGTTACTTTTTTTAGCTATATACTTTTCCAAGTACTTTTATTTAATAAAATGGTGTTTTTAGGAAAAGGGTTTGCCTTTATCTATGTTGGTTTTTTACTAAGCTTTCAATTTGAGTTAGGTATTATCGCAGCTATGCTTATTGGTTTTGCCACGGGTGTTACAGTTGATGTTTTTTCAAATACATTGGGCGTTCATACCTCGGCTTCGGTGCTTTTAATGTATTTGCGTCCTATGCTATTTAAGGTTTTTACACCTCATGGCGGGTATCCGCTAGGAGCAAGACCCACCCCTACTCTTATGGGATTTAGTTGGTTTTCTACTTATGCCCTTATTCTTATTTTCTTACACCATTCGTGGCTTTTTATTGTTGAAGCAGGAGGTTTTCACCTATTCCTTTTTACTATTCAAAAAATTATTTTATCTACTTTTTTTACGTTTAGTGTAGTCATCATTACCCAATATCTATTCTCCAAAAAATCAGGTGCGCGATGAATAAATCGAGAGGGTATATTATCCAAGGTATTTTCGTTTTAGTAGCCATCATATTTTCTGTGAGACTATTTTTATTGCAAGTATTAGATGACAGTTATAAAACAGCTGCCGATAATAATATTATTCAGGAAGAAATTGAATACCCTTTTAGAGGTTTAATGTATGACAGAAATGGAGAAATACTGGTAGCCAACAAAGCTATCTTTGATTTACTCGTAATTCCTGCTCAAATAAAAAATATAGATACAGCACGTTTTTGTGGGTTGGTAGGCATAACTATTAAAGAATTTGATGCAAAAACTAAAAAAGCAAAAGCCTATTCTTACGTAAAAGCATCGTTGTTTATCAAGCAAATTTCCCTTGAGGATTTCTCAAAATTTGAAGACCATTTGGATGAGTTTTCCGGATTTGTTCTTCAGCCACGAATTACACGCTCTTACACTTATCCAATTTTAGCCAATGCGCTAGGCTACATCAGTGAAATTAGTAAATATGAGCTCTCCAAGGATACAATAAACTATTACCACAGTGGAGATTATATTGGCAAAAGTGGGCTAGAATCTAATTACGAAACTTACTTAAGAGGCTTGCGTGGCAAGCAATTTAAAATTAGAAATGTTAGAGGTGTTGAAAAAGGGAAATTTAAAGAGGGTAAGTTTGACACATTAGCTGTTCCTGGCTTTTCTGTTACTACAACTATTGATAGAGCCCTTCAAGAATATGCGGAAAAGCTAATGAAAGGAAAATCAGGCAGCATTGTAGCCATAGAGCCTTCAACAGGCGAAATTTTGAGTATTGTTTCTGCTCCTTCGTATGCCCCCGGATTATTATCAGGCAAAAATTTTAGCAAAAATTTTAGCACTATCAAACAAGATTCGCTTAAACCACTCTTTAACAGGGCTTTAATGGCGGCTTATAGGCCAGGGAGTATCTTTAAAATTGTACAGTCGTTGGTGGCCATGCAAGAAGGTGTAATTACACCATATACCAGATTTAAATGCAATACCAACCTTATAGGTTGCCATAATGGAGGCAGCCACCCCTTTGGCACCTCCGAAAAATTAGTGGGTGCTATCAAGAACTCTTGCAACCCATATTTCTACCAAGTAATGCGTAAAATGGTGGTGCAACATGTAGAAGACAGCCCATATAAAGATGCTAAAATTGGGCTCGATAAATGGAATGCGTACATTAAAAAATTTGGATTTGGGGCCCCATTAGGCATTGATTTACCGGGTGAAAAAGGAGGGTTAATTCCAGATTCAAAATACTATGACCGAGCCTATAAAGGCAGAGAATGGAAATTTTCTAATATTTATTCATTGGCTATTGGCGAAGGAGAAAATTTAGTAGTGCCTATTCAAATGGCCAATTTTACGGCTACGGTGGCCAACAGAGGGTATTATTATAAACCACACCTTGTAAAATCCATCAGTAATACGGGGCAGCCTTTGCCCATCTATACTAAAAAACATTATGCAGGTGTTGACTCCGCTTATTTTGAGGTGGCAGTTGAAGCGATGGCTGAGGTAATTAAAAGTGGCACAGGCCAATACCGAGCTAAATTAAAAGACATAGAAGTATGTGGAAAAACAGGCACCGTGCAAAATGACCCTAATCCCGACCACTCCGTTTTTATTGCTTTTGCACCAAGAGATAATCCTAAAATAGCCGTTTCGGTATATGTTGAAAATGCAGGGCAAGGAGCACGAGCAGCGGCTGCTATTTCAGGCTTACTTATTGAAAAATACCTTAAAAAAGATAGTGCAGCATTATATTTTGAACCCTACGTTTTAAAAGGAGATTTTGAATGAAAAGAACAGACGGCTTAGTTAATCAATTAGACTGGATGACCATTATACTGTATGGCCTGCTGGTATTATTTGGTGTAATTAATGTTTATGCAGCCGTTTATGATGCTGACAGCACTTCTGGCTTTTTTAGTTTTAGCCATAATGCTGGCAAGCAAATGGCTTTTATTGGCATTGCCATTATAGTTGCTATTGTAATCCTATCTTTAGATTATAAAATATACGACACACTTGCCTACCCTATTTGGATTATTTTTATAGTACTGTTAGTGGTAGTAATGATTTTTGCACGAGAGGTTAACGGAGCAAAATCATGGCTTGAAATTGGTCCATTCAGATTTCAACCTTCGGAGTTTACCAAATTTGCTACCGCCTTAGCACTGGCTAAATATGTAAGTAAGCCTAATTTTAAAATAAGCAGGTTAAAGAATGCTTTTTCTGTGGTACTTATTATTAGCATACCTATGGTACTTATTATTGCACAAGGCGATGCAGGTACAGCACTTGTGTTTTTAATGTTTATTTTAGTGCTTTTTAGAGAAGGCATGTCGCCAATTCCTTTAGTAGTAGGTGTTGCTTCTGCTATTATTTTTTTATTGGCATTATTGGTTGAAAATAACTTTTACTTTTGGACACCCGTAGTAGTAACGATGGCACTGGCTATCTATTTAAATCGTAAAAGCATTAAACGTGCTGCGCTCATTTTTATTTTAGGAGCAGCCATTATAGGTATGTACCATAGTGTAGGGTATGCGTTTGATAACTTATTAAAACCCCACCAACAAAATAGAATATTAGTATTGCTCAACCCTAATGCCGATCCTTTGGGAGCAGGCTGGAATGTAACCCAATCGAAAATTGCCATTGGCTCAGGTGGGTTTGGGGGCAAAGGCTACCTAAAAGGCACCCAAACTAAGTTTGATTTTGTGCCCGAACAAAGTACTGATTTTATCTTTTGCACCATAGGAGAAGAACAAGGATGGATTGGCTCTATGCTTGTAATCGTATTATTTACCGCATTATTACTTCGGATTACGCAAATTGCCGAACGACAAAAATGGCGTTTTGCACGCGTGTATGGCTACTCGGTTGCCAGTATATTATTCTTTCATTTTATGGTAAACATTGGTATGACCATCGGCCTGTTTCCTGTTATTGGTATTCCTCTCCCATTTTTTAGTTATGGAGGCTCATCCCTTATTTCGTTTACAACACTCGTATTTATTTTGCTGGCACTGGATGCCAATAGAATGCAACGATTAGCTCATTAAACAATTTTGGCTAAGTTCCAATAAAGTAAAGAATCGACAAATTAAAGCAAAAAAACACGGCAAATTAAAAATTTATCATGTTGCTAAAAAAGTATAGGCGGGTAGCACATTGGCAACCATGCCATTTTGCTGAAAGCAATCTTTTTGATTTAAGGTAATTATAGTGCCAGTTTTTAGTTTAAAATGGGCAAGTGCTTCAAATATGCCATTTAGTTCACGTTTCATATTATCTTGATTTAACGTATAGCAAACCTGAATGATTTTATGGATTTTTTTATTTTTAAATACAATAAAATCACATTCACCCTTCTCTAAAAAATAGTATATCTCCTTATGCAAAGAAAGTCTCCTGCCTAGCCATAAAGACAGGAAGTTTTCACAACGCTTACGAAATCAACTAAAGCCTTTAGCGAAGGCGGTGAAGCCTCAGCCCCTTCTACGTAGTACTACGAAAGAGTAGCGAAGGCGCAAAGAAATAGCTTTAGTGCTTCTTTGTGCATTTTGTGGTTAAATTCATTAGCAGCTTAACTCAATAACGCTTATTTTTCTTTCCTTAGATTCAAATGATTTTTATATTTACTACAAATCAATTCAAATGAATTTAGACTTAACCAGTAAAAATGCCTTAGTATGTGGCAGTACGCAAGGAATAGGGCTTGCAGCCGCACAAGAGCTAGCAATTTTGGGAGCTAATGTTACTCTTTTTGCACGTAATAGCGAAAAGCTGAATAAAGCACTTGCAACGTTAGATGCTAGTAAAAACCAAAAGCACTCCACTTTAGTGGCCGATTTTTCGGATAATAACCAAGTAAAAGAAGTTGTTTCCACCCATGATGAATTTCATATTTTGGTAAATAATACTGGTGGTCCACCGGGAGGTAAAGCGGTAGATGCTGATATTACCGAGTTTACAACGGCTTTTGCCAATCATTTATTAAACAATCAATTATTGGCACAAGCCCTTACGCCCTTTATGGTGTCGGAAGGCTATGGCCGTATTATTAACATAATTTCCACCTCGGTTAAAATGCCGTTAAATGGGTTGGGCGTTTCAAACACTATTAGAGGAGCCGTAGCCAGTTGGTCTAAAACATTGGCCAACGAACTGGGCTGTTTTGGCATTACCATCAATAATGTATTGCCAGGAGCAACCAATACAGCAAGGCTTTCATCCATTATTGAAAGTAAAGCCCAAAAGCTGCAAAAATCGATTAAAGAAGTAAGCGAAGCAATGCAAGCAGAAGTGCCTGCCAAACGCTTTGCACAACCCAATGAAGTGGGGGCAGTTGTAGCTTTTTTGGCATCGCCTGCTGCGGGTTATATTAATGGAATTAATGTGCCGGTAGATGGAGGAAGAACAGGATGTTTGTAATAAATGTTCGTTTAGAAAGCCCAATTTCTTCGTTACTTTGTTAAAAATAGCAGTCTCTTACAAATGATAAGCTCCTGTTATTTTTAACTTCACAAGCCTTGAACATTCTAATCCAAACAAAAAAATATTGATGAATTTAATACCACGCAATGGAAAAAATACTGAATTACATCGATGGCAAATTACTAGAGCCTACCACAGGCAAGTACTTAGATAATATCAACCCTGCGATTGGGGAGGTGTATTCTAATATTCCAGATTCTAGTGCAGCCGATGTGGAACTAGCTGTAAAAGCGGCTGAAAAAGCGAAAGCTGAGTGGGGAAAAATGCCCATTGAAGACCGGTCAGAGATGTTACTAAAAATAGCCAACCTTATTGATGCCCATCTAGAAGCCCTAGCCAAAGCCGAGAGCATTGATAATGGAAAACCCATTAGCCTAGCCCGAACAGTTGATATTCCTAGGGCCTCAGCCAATTTTAGGTTTTATGCCAAAGCCATTATTAACCAAAGTACCAAAGCGCATATTACTGCTGATAAAGGCATTAATTATACGGTACGTGAACCCTTGGGTATTGCAGGGTGCATTTCACCTTGGAATTTGCCGCTCTATTTATTTACCTGGAAAATTGCCCCAGCTCTTGCCAGCGGTAATTGTGTGGTAGCCAAACCTTCGGAGGTTACACCCATGACGGCCTACTTGCTAAGTAAGATTTGCATAGAAGCAGGCTTGCCTGCTGGTGTACTAAACATTGTACACGGCTTAGGCCAACAAGTGGGCGAAGCCATTGTTGCTCACCCAAATATTCCAGCCATTTCGTTTACGGGTGGCACTGCCACTGGTAAAAAAATAGCCACTATTGCGGCTCCAATGTTTAAAAAATTATCGTTAGAGCTAGGCGGCAAAAACCCCAATATTATTTTTGATGATTGTGATTTTGAAGAGGCTCTTGCGACCACCCTTCGCTCCTCTTTTGCCAACCAAGGTCAAATTTGTTTATGTGGTTCGCGTATTTATGTGCAACGAGGTACTTACGATAAGTTTTTAACTGCCTTTGTAGAAAAAGTGAAAGTTATGCAAGTAGGCGACCCTTTGGAAGAAGAGACTAAAGCCGGAGCGGTGGTAAGTGAACAACACCAAGAAAAAATACTGCATTACATAAGTTTAGCCCGCTTAGAAGGAGGAAAAGTAGTTGCAGGTGGCAATGCCTACAACCCAAAAGGCCGATGTAAAAATGGCTATTTTGTGCAACCCACGGTTATCACTGGCCTTGATGAAAGCTGCCGCACAAACCAAGAAGAAATTTTTGGGCCCGTAGTAACTGTACAGCCTTTTGACACTGAAGAGGAAGCCATCGGTCTTGCTAACAGTACTAAATATGGGCTTTCTGCTACCGTATGGACTCAAAACTTGAAAAGAGCCCACAAAGTTGGAGCAGCGTTAAAAGCAGGTATTGTTTGGGTTAATTGCTGGCTAGTTCGCGATTTACGCACCCCTTTTGGTGGGGTAAAACAAAGTGGTGTTGGCAGAGAAGGTGGAGACGAAGCCCTCAACTTTTTTACCGAAGAAAAGAATATTTGCATTAAGCATTGCTAGACCGACTGGCTGAAATCTCAATAACAAAAATTTCAAACCATGCAAGTGTTTGGTGTTTAGTCGATTGCATTTTGAAATTTATTTGTTATTTCTGAAAACATTGACTTTATGGACAGGCTCTAACTAGGCATGAAAGAATAAATGTGAGTTCGTGTAAAACGGCTACTTAAAAGCAGTTTGATTGCTACTTATAAAGCCTAAATACGTTTTAATTCGGGCACTTGAATAATAACTTAAGGCATCAATAGCTAACGAAATGGCTTCCGTTTGATTACCCAAATTATACTGTTTAATACTTTGGTTATATAAGAGTACTCCAATTAACTCTGTATTTTTTAGGTTGTTTTCAACATCCCAAGCTAAATCAACCTGATTTTCATCAACTTCTAAATTACTCTTTGCATACAATTGCTTACGCTTAACAATTTCTGCGGGATTATCAATAAACCCATTGAGTGGATCAGTTGTTTCTAGCAAAATTTCCTTTTCTGTATCAGGAAAAACCAATACGTAGATATGGTAATTGGTTTCTATAACTGCATAAGGAATATCTAATTCCGTTAAAAAAAGTGCATAAACTGCTGTAGCTGTTACACAATCATACGCACCTGTTGCTAGTGTTTGATTAATAGAAGCATACTGCTCATAATTTTTGAGTAGTTTTTTATGAATATAATAAAAGACATGTTCTACAAATTGAGTTTCTTTTTTATATTTTGATTGCTTCTTTTCTAATTGAGTAAAATGTTTGCCCAATACTTCATTGGAACTTAACAGAGTTGAATTTTTAGTATTATACGAAAGAACTTGATTGAACTCCTCTAAGCCAAATCGAAAATTTTCATGAGTATCATCCTTTGGTGTAGATGCAAACCCAACAAAACTGGTTAAAAGCAATATGACTAAAATCTTAATTCTCATATTATCTAAAGTTAACCTTAAGTTAACAATTTGGTAATATTGAATCAAATATAGCCGCTCATTGTATAAAAACAATGGTTTTCATAAAAAAAGACTACTGCCTTTCGACAATAGCCCTAATCAACCAAGTATTATTATAAAGTTTTACTGATACAAAATTGTGGGAAAGAATAGTTAGAAATCAAAATTTGATGCTACCAAATGGTTAAATAACTTTAGCTGTAATTAATCTTTTAGTAATACATATTATTGAGTCCACTCCGAAAACTGACATCTTTCATAAAATGGGCTATTTTGGATGAGATTTTTATTTTGTGAGTTTTCGGAGTGGACTCATTATTTAATGCAGAAAAAAAAGGGGCTAAAATATCCCTCTAAATTTGTGGCCTTACGCTTGATGCTTAGGCATCGCCTTCGCATAGCCGCTATGGCAGAGCAAGGCATCAACTCATAGAAAGAAAATAAAAATTTTATCCAAAATAATCCTGTTTGACAAAAATCGTCTGTTTTCTTAGGGGCACTAAATAAAAAGAGAGATAATATTTGATGGATTTCACCTTGCAATATTGCAGCATTATTATATCTTTGATTTAATAGCATTTTAGTTTTAATATGAGCGAAGTGGTTAATGTAATTGAAAAAGTAATGTTGGTCGATGACAACGACACCGATAATTTTATTAGTAGAAGAATCATTGAGATAACCAAATTCGCTGACGATGTGATTGTTAAAAACTCGGGCAAAGGTGCTTTAGACTACTTGGCAGAGCATAAAGAAGATGTAAATAGCCTGCCCGACATTATCTTTTTAGATATTAACATGCCTATTGTAGATGGGTTTGTGTTTCTGTACGAATACGAAAAATTTGGAAGCATCGTTAAAGACAAGTGCCGTGTAATTATCTTATCCAGCTCGGATAATAAACGTGATATTGATAAAATCGTGAATAATGATTATGTAATTAAGTTTGTTACCAAGCCTCTTACCGAGAAAACACTCGAAGAAATTCAGCATTTAGAGTTTTAGAGCTAAATTCTAAATAATTCAGCATCTGGTAACCATCGGATTGAAAACAGTACTCCTGCCCTCTGATAATAACCCGAAAAAGAGCATTACGTCATTCTTTCGAAGGTAGAAATCTGTAATATAGAATTGACCAATTTGGGATTCTTCCGAAGTACTCGGAAGGAATGAACTTTGTTTTTAGCTCAGCATTGTCGATTCTCCACTTGGTCTAATTTCAATAATCGGGGTCTAAACTCAACTTTTCTTGCAATAGTTTTAAAGAAGGATACTTTTCTGCTAAGTGATCAAACTTTTCTTTATTAGTATAAAGCATTTTTTTTGTCGAACTCTCTAGTTTTTCAAGCTCTACTTTAACAGTATCGTTTTGTAAGGTTAGCCTTAAATGCGCTTGTAATTCAACCTTAATTTTATCAAATGTGAGTTCTAAAATGGAATTATGAATTTGTATAGTAACTACTGAATCCTCACGCACATAATTATGTTTAAGAAATGCTACTTCTTGGTCGTTTCCTAATTTCTTTCGAGTATCAATAAATTGAGTCCACGATTTAGCTAAGTCTTCATCTGTAAAATTATTCGACTTCGATTTTTTTGTCTCGGTAGGCCTAAGTTCTCTTTTCTTTTCTTCTTTTTGCGAAGCCAGCTTAGATTTAACACTGCCGATTGTAGGTATTCCAATTGTTTTTTTAGGAGTACTCGAAACTTTTACCGTAGGCAGTGCTTGCGGTTCAGGTTTATCCTGCGTTACTGGGGGGCTAATGGTCGCCTTTTCAATAGGCTTTGCTACTTTTTTTCGGTGCTCGCCTCCAACTGAGCAACATTAATCAATGCATTTAAGTGGGTTAGTTTCATTAAAGTGATTTCAATATGCAAGCGTTGGTTTTTTCTGCTCTTATATTCAAAATCGCATGTAGAAAGAAGGTTGAGCCCATTCATTAAAAAAGATAGTGAGCAATGATTGGCTTGGTCGGCATATTTAGCTTGCACACTGCTGGGTACATCTAGCAAAGGGGTAGTGGCATTGTCCTTGCACATCATTAAATTTCTAAAATGATTGGCTAGGCCAATAATAAATTCATGTCCATCAAACCCATTTTTTAAAATTTCATCAAAAAGTAATAATGCGTCTGATTGATTCTTTTCTAAAAAATAACTTACCAATTTAAAATAGGTATCATAATCGAGAATGTGAAGATTACTTACTGTATCTGCATAGGAAACGGCTCCTTCTGCCGAAAAAGTAACAATTAAATCAAAAAGCGAAAGGGCATCACGCAAGGCTCCATCAGACTTTTGGGCAATGAGGTGTAAAGCTTCTTCTTCTGTTTTTATATTTTCAGCTTCGGCAATTTTTAACAAATGGGTCGCTATGTCTGAAACTTGGATGCGGTTAAAATCATAAATTTGGCAACGCGAAAGTATGGTGGGTAGTACTTTATGCTTTTCGGTGGTGGCCAAAATAAAAATGGCATAAGAAGGAGGCTCTTCAAGCGTTTTTAAAAAGGCATTAAAAGCCTGTTGCGAAAGCATATGTACCTCATCTATAATATATATTTTATACTTGCCGGTTTGGGGTGGGTATCGTACTTGATCGATTAAGTTACGAATATCATCTACCGAATTATTAGAAGCCGCATCAAGCTCAAAAATATTAAGCGAAAGGTCAATGGCATCTTCTCCTTCTGTATTGTTTATCATTTTGGCCACAATACGCGCACAGGTAGTTTTGCCTACCCCTCGCGGTCCACAAAAAAGCATGGCTTGCGCTATATGATCATTACCTATTGCATTTTGTAGGGTGGTGGTAATATGAGATTGACCTATCACTTCTTCAAAGCCCTGTGGGCGGTACTTACGTGCTGAAACAACAAAATTTTCCATCGCCTCGAAGATAAGAAGAAGAGATAAGATTTTAGACGTTAGACGTTAGATTTTTAGACATTAGATTTTTTTCATATCTCATATCGTAACTGTTCACCCAAAAAAGCATAGCCACAAAGACAAAAAGGCTCAAAGAACCACAAAATAATAACTTAAAGCACATAACTTTTTGTGAAACTTGGAGACTTCGTACCCTAGTGGGTAAAAATGAACCTTTAATGGGTGAATAGGTGCCTCATATCTCACATTTTATTCATATTTCGCATTTTATATTTCTTATCTAATTATCTTTGCAGTCCTATAAAACGATATGGGGTCGACTGGAATTGACAGTAGGCGAATATTATATACTGGCATGTCGGGTGAGGAGTGAACATCCGTAATCAATATACTCAAACCATATTTGGCGAATCTAATTACGCCATGGCTGCCTAATTTTAGCTTTGAGCTAAAATTGCAGGCTTAAAAGGTTTACTGTTAAGAACGGTACCTGGCCACATCTTCCCAAATTTTGTTCTGTTGATTTGGAATTGAGGTGTCGAAAAAGCAAAACTGGCCTTTAACTGGCTACTTGTTAAAGGTGAGAAACTACGTAGCTAAGGGTTGTAGTTGGCTTGTTTCCGGCCGGCCTTCCTCTAAAACCTAAAGTGAAACTAAGCATGTAGAGGGTATATGGTTTCCTTATCTGGACCAGGGTTCGAATCCCTGCGACTCCACAAAGTATTGAAAGCCACCCGAAAGGGCTGGCTTTTTTTTATTAGAATTTGCCAAACTTGTTTGGGTCAACTCTAATAAAAAACCTGTAATGCGAAGCATTTGGCTTACAATGCTTTGTACCCTTTTACCTAGCGTTGGGATAACCAAAGGTAATCCCTGCGACTCCACTTTCGTCCTCCGAAGCTTCAGCGTAGGAGGGCTTCGGTGGATGCGGTCCACGGCATTAATCAATAAAATGAAAGATGCCTAGACTGTTTATATACTTACATGTGCAGACGGCTCGCACACTACACTGGCTGTACCCACCACCTTGAAAAAAGGCTTGTACGTCATAATCGTGGTGAAGTTCATTATACAAAGTCTCGATTGCCAGTTAAAGTTGAAACATATATTGTATTTACCGATAAATACAAAGCTTACCAATTTGAGAAATATTTAACCTGAATTATACAGGCTAGAAACAAGCGGCTCGTTTAAGAAAAAAATAATTTTCATAATCCAATATTGTTACCTATCTTGTCGTTACCATATATATGGGCTATAAGGGGCATTAAATGCGAAATAGCGTATAGGTAATTTACCTATTTTGCAATTTAGGTATTCATCTTATAGGAAGATACGGAACTGTTACTAGCTTTGTATCGTTATTACTGTAACATAAGCGTTATGAGACAATTAAAAATAAGTCAGAACATTACAACAAGGGAAAACCAATCATTAGAAAAGTATTTCCAGGATGTAAATAGAATAGATATGATTACTTCGGATGACGAAGCAGAATTATCTATACGAATAAAAGAGGGAGATGAAGCTGCCCTAGAAAAATTAGTGCGTGCAAACTTAAGATTTGTGGTATCGGTTGCAAAACAATATCAAAATAGAAACCTTACGTTAAATGATTTAATTAACGAAGGTAATATTGGCCTTATAAAAGCAGCAAAAAAGTTTGACCATACGAGAGGGTTTAAATTTATTTCCTATGCAGTATGGTGGATTCGTCAATCCATTATGCAGGCCTTGGCCGAAAATTCTAGAATGGTACGTATGCCTCTTAACAGAGTAGGCACGCTTAACCGTATTCGAAGAACGGCTTCTGAAATGCAGCAAAACCTTGAAAGAGAACCAACGGATGAGGAATTGGCACAAGTGCTGGAGATGAGCGTGAGCGAAGTAAAGAAAACGTTAGATGGTAATATGAGGCAACTTTCGATGGATGCTCCATTTGCCAACGAAGACGATAATTCATTATTAGACGTGTTAATGGATAAGTCGATTGATGAAACTGACAAAGGAGTAGCTTATACAGGATCGTTGTCTGTTGAAGCAGAACGGTCGCTATCAACCCTTAAACCAAAAGATAGAGAGATTTTAAAAATGTTTTTTGGAATAGGTCGAGAAAATGCACTTTCATTAGAGCAAATAAGCGATGAGCTTGGCTTAACTCGCGAAAGAGTACGCCAGTTAAAAGAAAAGTCATTGCGAGAGTTACGTGCATCTAACAGATCAACGAATTTGGTGCAATACTTAGGATAATAGAGCAATTCCCATTTTTAACTAAAGTTCCATTTTGAAGACAAATGTCCCAAAATGGAACTTTTTTTGTACTCCATATATTATAAAGTGGCTCTATATCTGTTTTAGAGGCATTATTATTTCTGGCATCATTATGATAGTATAGTTGGTATGAGAACTAATTACACAGAAATGAAAAAGTCAGAACTTAATTTTTTTAAAATATTAATTGGAGTAATTTATGTTTTACTTGCAGTACTAATTGTAGTAGCTTTAACACTTTAATTATTAGGTAGGTGAGTGAGAAGAGTTTATTTTTTCTTCTTTTTGTCTAATGATTTTATAAACCTAGACCAATTAAATGGATTCAAGAAAGGATTAGCTCTTGGACCGTAATTATCTTGCATGTAATACAGTTGCTGATTAAAATAGTAACTAGCATTTAAGCTGGCATCATAAGGCATAGTCCTCACCAAGGCCGATAATGCGTTTCCATCCAACCTATTACCAATCATTTCGCCCGCATCGGGTAAATTCATCGCCAGTATAGCTTCTTTAAACATCCTTTCAGATAAGAATGGCGTAATGTCGATATTTTCTAAATAAACAGTATCGGTTTCCATTTTAAATACCACATTTACCCTTCCGTTGGTGCCTTGGGGTATTAAAAAATGCTGCTTAAGAAAGCCTATAGAACTCAGTATCAGTTCATCACCCACTAATACAGGCATCGAAAAGTAACCATAACTATTGGAGGTAGTACCCCTGCCATATTTAGGCACATAAATATGAACTCCAGGTACGGCAGTCTGGCCATTATCACTTACAACCATCCCTGTTAACTGTACAATTTCTTGACTTTGGGCAACGAGATTTTTGGGCAATAAAAACGTAATAAGGGCTAATATGCTAAATAAAGCACCTTTAAGTATGAATTTTAATCTGCTCATAAAGCTCAAAGATATTAATTACAATTATTATATTAGATAGATTAGCAAATCAATTGCTTAATTTGTGCTTAATTTATATAATAATGCGGCTCACTAGATTTAATCTAAGTATTGGTACTCAACTAATGAAAGCATTAGGTGATGAGGCACGCCTGCGTGTACTTAATTTGCTTATTAATAAAGGGGCAATGACTATTTCAGATTTAGAACACATCCTTGATTTTAGTCAAACAAAAACTTCAAGGCATATTACTTATTTAAAAAACTCAGGGATGCTTTCTTCTGTTAAACTCGATCAGTGGGTTATTTATTTTATTAAAGATGAGGTGTACGATGTAATAAGTCAGTTTATCGATTTTATTGAAAAAGACCAGCAACTGGAAAAAGATATTGAAACCTATGAGATTTTAGGTACTAATCGCGAATTGGCGCAAAATAAAATACCAGCACATAAATGGAAAAAGATAAAAAACACCTGATTTTTGATTTAGATGATACATTATGGGATTTTCAACAAAATTCGCTCGATACATTACTCGAACTTTTTGATACGTATAATTTAGGCGTTAAAGGGGTAAGCGCAACAGCTTTTATTAATGCTTTTAAAGAAGTAAACAACAACTTGTGGGATCAATTTGATCATGGTCAGGTAACTCGTGCCGATATTAGAAGGGAGCGATTTCCTAGGGTTTTTAAAAAGCTAAATATTGAATTGAATGGAATAGCTATGCACATGCAAGATAGCTTTATGAGTACCTGCTCTGCCAAGCCCAAATTGGTAGCAGGAGTGTTTGATGTACTCGAAAAGTTTAAATCGAAATATCAATTTCATATTTTATCCAACGGCTTTGACGAAATTCAATTTATTAAAATTAAGGCAGGAGGGTTGGCTCCATATTTTGGCAAAGTAATTACATCGGGCAGGGCAGGGTTTCGTAAACCTGAACCCGAAATTTTTGATTTTGCCCTAAATGAAATTGAAGCCCCCAAAGAGGAGTGCATTATGATTGGAGATAATCCATTATCGGATATAGAAGGTGCGCATAGCTACGGTATGGATCAAATTTATTATAATGTGCACAAAAAGAAATGTGCTGTGGAGCCTACTCATACCATTAACCAGATGGATGAGTTATTGGATATTTTGTGATTCCCCCAGAGCCTTTCTTGCCGATTTTGCCTTGCATATAACTTAATCCTTGGCACGTGTCCCCACGTGCCATTTTAATGCTTTATTTAACAAAATAACACTTATTTTTGCAACCCCTTTTAGTGGAGTTTACCTCTCTCCATTTATTTCTCCCCTAAATATCTAACAACCTTTGTATTCTAATTTCCAATTTTATATCTTTGCAGTCCGAAATTTTGCGAAGGCCGCAAATTCGTATTAAAAAGATAGATAGATGCCTACTATTCAACAATTAGTAAGAAAGGGAAGAAAAAAGTTGACTTCAAAGTCTAAGTCCCCTGCTCTTGACTCTTGTCCTCAACGTAGAGGAGTTTGTACCAGGGTATATACAACTACCCCTAAAAAGCCAAACTCCGCTATGCGTAAAGTTGCCCGTGTAAGGTTAACTAACGGTAAAGAGGTCAATGCCTACATTCCAGGCGAGGGTCATAATTTGCAAGAACACTCTATTGTATTGATTCGTGGTGGAAGAGTAAAAGATCTTCCCGGTGTACGATATCACATCATTAGAGGTGCGCTAGATACTGCAGGTGTAAGTGGCAGAACACAAAGACGTTCGAAGTACGGTGCGAAACGCCCAAAAAAGTAATTTTAAAAATTTAAGAAGTAAATGAGAAAAGCTAAACCTAAGAAAAGGTATATTCTGCCTGATCCAAAGTTTGCTGACACCCTTGTAACAAGGTTTGTTAACAATCTGATGATCGATGGTAAGAAGAGTATTGCTTATTCTATTTTCTACGATGCAATTGCAATGGTAGAAAGTAAAACTGGTGAGAATGGACTTGAAACTTGGAAAAAAGCACTAGCTAACGTTAGTCCTACCGTAGAAGTTAAGAGTAGACGAGTTGGTGGTGCCACATTTCAAGTTCCTTTAGAGGTTCGGCCCGACCGTAAAATATCGCTAGGGATGAAATGGATGATTATGTTTACTCGTAAGAGAGGCGAAAAAACCATGACAGATAAACTAGCAGCAGAAATCATTGCAGCCTCAAAGGGTGAAGGTGGTTCAATTAAAAAGAAAGATGATACGCATAGAATGGCCGAAGCAAACAAGGCATTCTCGCATTTCCGTTTTTAATTATGGCTAAGGATTTAAATTACCTAAGAAATATCGGCATCATGGCGCACATCGATGCAGGTAAAACAACCACTACAGAACGTATTCTGTATTATACTGGTTTAAGCCATAAAATTGGGGAGGTACATGATGGTGCTGCCACTATGGATTGGATGGAGCAAGAGCAAGAGCGTGGTATTACCATTACCTCTGCTGCAACCACTACTTCTTGGAAATACCCGACAGATCAAGGCGAGAAAATTGATCTAACAAAAGAGTACGGTATTAATATTATAGATACGCCTGGTCACGTAGATTTTACGGTTGAAGTAGAGCGATCATTACGTGTACTAGATGGAGCCGTTGCTTTATTTTGTGCCGTATCTGGCGTAGAACCACAATCAGAAACTGTTTGGAGACAAGCCGATAAGTATAAAGTGCCTCGTATTTGTTTTGTAAACAAAATGGATCGTGCTGGAGCTGATTTCTTTAAAGCAGTAAATGAAATTAAAGAAAAATTAGGAGCCAATCCTGTGCCTCTTCAAATCCCGATTGGAGCTGAAGAAGATTTTGTAGGAGTAGTTGACCTTATCACCAACAAAGCAATTGTTTGGAACGATGAGGATATGGGAATGACCTATAAAGAAATAGAAATCCCTGAAGATTTAAAGGAAACGGTAGAAGAGTGGAGGCAGAAACTGATAGAATCAGTAGCTGAATATGACGATGCTCTTTTAGAGAAATTCTTCGAAGACCCTGAAAGTATTACAGAGGCAGAAATGAACAAAGCAATCCGCGAAGCGGTAATTGACATGTCATTCTCTCCTGTTATGTGTGGTTCAGCATTTAAAAACAAAGGAGTTCAAGCTATGCTTGATGCTGTTTGTGCTTACTTGCCATCGCCAATGGATATGCCTCCTGTTGAAGGAATCAACCCTGATACGGATAAAATTGAAGTTAGAAAGCCAAATGTAGATGAGCCATTTGCAGCTTTAGCATTTAAAATAGCTACCGACCCATTTGTAGGTCGTTTATGTTTCTTTAGAGTTTACTCTGGTAGATTAGAAGCGGGCTCTTATGTGTATAATGCTCGTACTGGTAAGCGTGAACGTATTTCTCGTTTAATGCAAATGCATTCAAATAAGCAAAATCCTATTAAAGTAGCCGAAGCAGGCGATATTGCTGCTGGTGTAGGGTTTAAAGATATTAAAACTGGCGATTCGCTTGTAAACGAAAAACATAAAATTATTCTGGAATCGATGTCTTTCCCAGAGCCAGTTATTGGTTATGCCATTGAGCCTAAAACGCAGGCAGATGTTGATAAATTAGGAATGGCAATTGCCAAGCTAATTGAAGAAGATCCTACTTTAAGAGTAAATACGGACGAGGAAACTGGTCAAACTATTCTTAGAGGAATGGGCGAGCTTCACTTGGAAATTATCATCGACCGATTAAGACGTGAGTTTGGTGTTGAGATTAACCAAGGGGCTCCTCAAGTTGCCTATAAAGAAAATGTTACCAAGCTTGTAGAGCACAAAGAGGTGTATAAAAAGCAATCGGGTGGTAAAGGTAAATTTGCCGACATCGTGTTTGAAATGGGGCCTAGAGAAGATAGTAAAGAAGGTCTTCTGTTTGAAAACAAAATTTCAGGTGGTGTTATTCCAAAGGAGTTTATTCCTTCCATTGAAAAAGGTTTTAAACTTGCTATGACCAACGGTACTTTAGCTGGTTTTCCTGTTGATTCATTATATGTGCGATTGTTTCATGGTTCATTCCACGATGTGGATTCAGATGCGTTGTCATTTGAGTTGGCTGCGCGTATAGGGTTTAAGCAAGCCTCTAAACTAGCAGGGCCTCAACTATTAGAGCCAATTATGGCGGTAGAAGTTGTAACCCCTGAAGAATATACAGGCCCTGTTAATGGTGACTTGAATAAGCGAAGAGGTTTAATGAAAGGAATGGATTCTAAAGCTGGCGCTCAAATCTTAAAAGCAGATGTGCCATTATCAGAATTGTTTGGTTATGTTACTGCACTTAGAACAATTACTTCGGGTAGAGCATCAGCCTCACTTACATTCTCACATTACGATCCAGTGCCTAAGCACTTGGCCGAGAAAATAATTGAAGAAGTTAAAGGAGTTAAAAAATAAGTTATGAACCAGAAGATTAGAATAAAATTAAAGTCTTACGATCATAACTTGGTTGATAAGTCATCTGAAAAGATTGTACGTGCAGTAAAAGCAACTGGCGCTGTGGTTAATGGACCAATTCCATTACCCACAGTAAAAGAGAAATTTACAGTACTTAAATCGCCACACGTAAACAAAAAGGCACGTGAGCAATTTCAACTATGTACCTATAAGCGTTTGCTAGATATTTTTTCTGCAAGCTCTAAAACAGTTGATGCGCTTATGAAAATTGAGTTGCCTAGTGGGGTTGACGTTGAAATCAAGGTCTGATAAGTAAAAATATGTTATAAAGAAGAACCGATTTAAAGTTGGTTCTTCTTTTTACTTCAACGTGTAATAAATATGTATTGCACCTCTTGGAAAGAAAATTTTAATTGCTATCTTTGCAGTCCCTTAGAAAAAGGGGTCAAGAGTGGCTTTGCCTAAAAGGGAAAATAAATTAAAAAAAATGTCTGGTATAATAGGAAGAAAGATCGGAATGACTAGCCTTTATGGTGCCGATGGAAAGAACATTCCATGCACAGTTATTGAAGCTGGTCCTTGTGTAGTAACACAAGTTAAAAATACGGAGACTGACGGCTACATGGCTGTTCAATTGTCTTACGGAGAGCGTAAGGAAAAAAATACCCCTAAAGCATTAAAAGGTCATTTTGACAAAGCAAAAACCACCCCTAAACAACATGTTGTTGAGTTTAGAGATTTTAGGGATGAATTTGAAGGTGGAATTCAATTAGGACAAGAAGTTAAAATTGAAGATATTTTTGTTGAAGGTGATTTTTTAGATGCCTCTGCTACCTCTAAAGGTAAAGGATTTCAAGGGGTTGTTAAAAGACATAATTTTGCAGGAGTTGGCCAAGCAACACACGGCCAGCATAACAGGTTAAGAGCACCAGGTTCTATTGGTGGAGCATCTTACCCTGCACGTGTTTTTAAAGGTATGAGAATGGCAGGTAGAATGGGTGGCAAAAAAGCTACGGTTACCAATTTACAGGTGCTTAAAATTATACCTGAAAAAAACTTGATAGTTATAAATGGTTCTATTCCAGGGCCTAAAAATTCAACTGTAGTATTAGCGAAGTAGGCCATGAATGTTGAAATAATAAAAATAAACGGACAAGAGGCAGGTAGAAAGGCTAAACTTTCTAAAGATATCTTTGGTGTAGAGCCAAACGATCATGCCATCTACCTTGATGTAAAGCAATACTTAGCTAACCAACGCCAAGGCACGCACAAGTCGAAAGAGAGAGCTGATATTTCAGGATCTACTCGTAAAATTAAGAAGCAAAAAGGAACTGGTACTGCTCGTGCGGGTAGTATTAAATCACCAATATTCAGAGGTGGTGGTCGTGTTTTTGGCCCTAAGCCAAGAGACTATTCCTTTAAACTAAATAAAAAGCTTAAAGTAGTTGCCCGTAAATCGGCACTTGCTTATAAAGCAAAAGAAAAAGCAATCTCAGTTATCGAAGATTTTTCATTTGATGCCCCTAAAACAAAAAGCTATTTGGCTATGTTGGGTGATTTGAAAATGAGCGACAAGAAAACACTATTTGTTATGCCTAGTGCAGACTCAAATGTTGTTTTATCAGGTAGAAACATTAAAAACACCAAAGTAACTACTGCGGAGCAGTTAAATACCTACGATGTATTAAATGCAGATACCTTAATAATAGCTGAAGGTTCAATGGAGAAAATCGAAAAAACGTTATTGTCATGAGTGCTATACTAAAAAGACCTATCATCACCGAAAAGGTGTCGGCTCAAAATGAGTCAGGTAAATATGGCTTTGTGGTAGATATTAATGCCAATAAAGTAGAAATTAAAAAAGCGGTAGAAAAAATGTACGGTGTAACCGTAGCCGATGTTAACACGATGCGCTATGGCGGTAAATCTAAATCTAGGTTTACTAAGCAAAGAGTGGTATCAGGTAAAACTGCTGCTTATAAAAAAGCAATTATTACTGTTGCCGATGGAGAAGTTATTGATTTCTACAGCGGTATTTAATTTAGAAGAAAGATGGCAGTAAAAAAATTAAGACCGATAACCCCAGGACAGCGATTTAGAGTGGCTCCTATGTTTGATGAAATTACCTCATCAACACCGGAGAAGTCATTGCTTGTTACGTCTAAAAGATCTGGTGGTAGAAACAATACTGGTAAAATGACCATCCGCAATATTGGTGGAGGTCATAAAAAGAAAATTAGAATTGTTGATTTTAAAAGAAACAAATTTGGTATCCCAGCAACTATTAAGTCGGTAGAGTACGATCCATCAAGATCAGCTCGTGTAGCATTGGCTGTTTATGCGGATGGTACTAAAACGTACATAATTGCACCAGAAGGATTAGAAGTAGGGCAAAAAATTGTTTCGGGTAAAGATATTGCACCTGAAATTGGAAACGCTCTATACCTATCTGATATTCCTTTAGGTACTGTAATTCATAATATTGAGTTAAAGCCTGGCAAAGGAGCAGCCATGTCAAGAAGTGCAGGGTCTTATGCACAACTCTTGGCAAGAGAAGGCAAATATGCTACGCTTAAATTACCTTCTGGCGAAATGAGAATGGTGTTGGTTACTTGTTTAGCTACTATTGGTTCGGTTGGCAACTCTGATCATATGAATGTTCGCTTGGGTAAAGCAGGTAGAAACAGATGGTTAGGTAGAAGACCAAGAGTAAGAGGTGTTGCCATGAACCCTGTTGATCACCCCATGGGTGGTGGTGAAGGCCGTGCATCTGGTGGTCATCCAAGATCTAGAACAGGTGTTTTAGCCAAAGGCTTTAAAACCAGATCAAAGAAGAAGTATTCTAATAGGTTTATAATTACGAAAAGAAAATAATGGCAAGATCGTTAAAAAAAGGGCCATACATCGATTTTAGACTTGAGAACAAAGTCGATAAAATGAGCGAATCCGGTAAAAAGTCTGTAATTAAGACTTGGTCGAGAAGATCAATGATTTCGCCAGATTTTGTTGGATATACCTTTGCTGTGCATAATGGCAATAAGTTTATTCCTGTATATGTTACTGAAAACATGGTAGGGCATAAACTAGGGGAATTTGCTCCAACTAGAAATTATAGAGGTCATGTTGGTAAAAAAGATAAAGGTAGAAGGTAATTATTATGGAGGCTATAGCTAAATTAAATAACGTACCTACTTCACCAAGAAAAATGCGTTTGGTGGCTGACCTTGTAAGAGGCGAGCGAGTGAATAATGCATTGAGTATTTTGAAGTTTGAGCCTAGAGTTGGGGCTGCTAAATTGGAGAAACTCCTTTTAAGTGCGATTGCCAACTGGCAAAATAAAAATGAAGATGTTCAACTAGAGAAAGCAGATCTTTTTATTAAAGAGATTAAAGTGGATAGCGGCAAAATGCTTAAGCGTTTACGTCCTGCACCTCAAGGTAGAGCACATAGAATTAGAAAGCGTTCTAACCACGTAACATTAGTGGTTGATAGCTTAAACGAAGTGGTTGCAGAAGCAGCTGAGTCTAACGAATCTGATAATAAGAAATAGCATGGGACAAAAAGTTAACCCTGTAGGTTTAAGATTAGGTATTATACGTGGTTGGGATTCTAACTGGTATGGTGGAGATACCTTCGCTGATAAACTAGTTGAGGATCAAAAGATTCGTAAATATGTTTATGCGCGTATTCCAAAAGGAAACATTTCAAAAATTATAATTGAGCGTACAATTAAAAGAGTAACCTTAACCATTCACACGGCTCGTCCGGGGGTGGTAATTGGTAAAGGAGGTTCTGAAGTTGATCGTATTAAAGAGGAGCTTAAAAAGCTTATCAATAAAGATATTCAAATTAATATTTTTGAGATTAAACGTCCTGAGTTAGATGCTAAATTGGTAGGTGAATCTATCGCCCAACAATTAAAAGCAAGAATCTCTTTCCGTAGAGCCATGAAACAAGCAATTGCATCTGCAATGCGTGTAGGAGCTCAAGGAATTAAAATAAAAGTTTCTGGCCGTGTAGGGGGGGCTGAAATGGCACGTTCTGAGCAGTATAAAGATGGACGAATTCCATTGCATACGCTAAGAGCAGACATCGACTATGCTTTATCTGAGTCTAACACTATTTATGGTATCATCGGTATCAAAGTGTGGATATTTAAAGGAGAAGTATATGGTAAGCGTGATTTATCTCCAAACATCGGTGCTGGAAACCAAGGTGGTAAGCGTGGTGGCGGCCGTAGAGGCGGCCACGATCGTAGAGAAGGTGGAGCACCTAACAGAAGAAACAGAAATTAATTTGCCTGCAAGCCAGTTTCGATAACTATCGAGAAAACGGGCGTAGGATTGGTTACTACTTAATAAGAATAAGTAGGAAAAGTATAAAAAAATGTTACAGCCAAAAAGAACGAAATTTAGAAAGAAGCAGAAGGGTAGGATTAAAGGCCTTGCTTCTCGTGGTCATAGAATAGCCTTTGGTGCTTTTGCTATTAAAGCATTAGAAGCAGGTTGGATTACAAGTCGCCAAATTGAGGCCGCTCGTATTGCAATGACAAGAGCTATGAAACGTCAGGGTCAAGTATGGATACGTATTTTCCCAGACAAACCAATCACTAAAAAACCTGCGGAAGTAAGGATGGGTAAAGGTAAAGGAGCTCCTGAGTATTGGGTAGCTGTTGTTAGGCCTGGCACTATCATGTTCGAAGCAGGTGGTGTGGATAAAGAAACTGCTAAAGAAGCCATGAGATTAGCTCAACAAAAGCTTCCTATGGCAACAAAGTTTTCTGTTCGTAACGATTATATAGAGGAATAGAGCATGAAAAATTCAGAAATAAAGGCCTTGTCGGTCGAAGAAATTAAACAAAAGCTGATTGGCGAACGTGAAGCAATGCAAAAATTAAAATTTGCGCATGCTATTTCACCAATTGAGAACCCAATGAAAATTCAGGTTACTCGTAAATTAATCGCTAGGTTAGAAACTGCTTTGACTGCAAAAACACTTGAGAACTAATACGATGGAATCAAGAAATTTAAGAAAAGAAAGAGTAGGGGTTGTGGTAAGCAATAAAATGGATAAAACCATCACTATTGCAGTTAACCGTAAGGTAAAGCACCCTTTATATGGAAAGTTTATTAATAAAACTAATAAGTTTTCAGCTCACGATGAAACCAATGACTGCGGTATCGGTGATACTGTAAAAATTATGGAAACTCGTCCGTTGAGCAAGAACAAAAGATGGAGATTAGTTGAAATAATCGAGAGGGCTAAATAATAATGATACAACAAGAATCACGACTTAGCGTAGCAGATAATAGTGGAGCAAAAGAAGTTCTTTGTATCCGAGTTTTAGGAGGTACAGGAAAAAGATATGCTTCTGTAGGAGACAAAATTATTGTAACTGTTAAAAGTGCAATGTCTTCTAGTAGCCTTAAAAAAGGCACCGTTTCTAGAGCTGTAATAGTAAGAACAAAAAAGGAAATAAGAAGAAAAGATGGATCTTATATCCGTTTTGAAGACAATGCTGCTGTATTGCTTACGCCTACCGATGAGCCTAGAGGCACTCGTATTTTTGGCCCTGTGGCCAGAGAGTTGCGCGAAAAGCAATTTATGAAAATTGTTTCATTGGCACCTGAAGTACTGTAACAATGGAAAGAAAAAGTAATAAGCAACCAAAATTGCACGTAAAAAAAGGCGATACTGTTAAAGTAATTGCTGGCAATGCAAATGGTAAAACAGGCGTAGTGCTTGAAGTTATTGCCTCAAAAAGAAGGGTAATTGTAGAAGGAATTAATGTGGTTACAAAGCATATTAAGCCATCGGCAGCAAGCCCAGAAGGTGGAATAACAAAAACAGAAGCTGCCATTCATATTAGTAATGTAATGTTAGTGGACGCCAAAACTGGAGACGCTACCCGTACAGGTAGAAAACTCCAAGATGGCAAATTAGTAAGATTTTCTAAGAAAACCGGAGACGTTGTATAATGGCTAATCCTAGATTAAAAGACCAATATCTTAAGGACATCGTGCCTGTATTAAAAGACAAGTTTCAGTACAAGTCAACAATGCAAGTGCCTCGAATTGAGAAAATCAGCATCAATAAAGGAATTGGAGCTGCTGTAGCCGATAAGAAATTAATCGATGCAGGTGTAGAAGAATTAAGTATTATTTCTGGACAAAAAGCAGTAGAAACTGTATCAAAAAATGCGATATCTAACTTTAAGTTAAGAGAAGATATGCCTATTGGTGCCAGAGTTACACTTCGAGGAACTCAAATGTATGAATTTCTCGATCGTTTAATGACGGTTGCTTTACCCAGAGTTCGAGATTTTAGAGGTGTTAATGAAAAAGGATTTGACGGAAGGGGTAATTATACCTTGGGTGTAAAAGAGCAAATTATTTTTCCTGAAATAAGCATTGATAAAATTAATAAAATTAGCGGTATGAACATTACCATTGTTACTACAGCTAATACGGATGAAGAAGGATACGAATTACTGAAGGCATTTGGTATGCCTTTTAAAAATAAAAACGCTAACTCTAACTAAGAAATGGCAAGAGAATCAATTAAAGCGCGCGAAAGAAAAAGAGAAAAACTAGTGGCTCGTTATGCTGAAAAGCGTAAAGCATTAAAAGAAGCAGGCGATTACGTTGGACTTGATAAATTACCAAGGAATTCATCCAGAGTTAGATTACACAATAGATGTAAAATGACAGGCAGACCTAAAGGATACATGAGAAGGTTTGGTATCTCAAGGGTAACCTTTAGAGAAATGGCCAGCCAAGGTAAAATTCCAGGGGTAACTAAAGCAAGCTGGTAATAAATTTTAAAGGTTAAAATTAACTTTTGAATATTAAAAAATAACTTGTATTTTTGCAACCCGTTTCGAAAGCGGGCAGTAAATTTAAGTAAAATAAAAATGACTGATCCAATAGCAGATTACTTAACAAGGCTTAGAAATGCGATTAAAGCCAACAAAAGAATCGTTGATATTCCTTCTTCTAAATTAAAGAGAGAGATGACAATGGTTTTGCATGCAAACGGGTTTATCCAAAGCTATAAATTTGAAGCCGATGTTAATACCCAAGGGCAAATTAAAATCGCTTTAAAATACAATCCTAGCACTAAACAAAGTGCAATTGTAAGCTTAGAAAGGATAAGCAAGCCTGGTTTAAGAAAATATGCAAGCACTGATACAATGCCAAGAGTTCTTAATGGTTTAGGAATTGCCATTCTTTCCACATCGAAAGGGGTAATGACTAACAAAGAGGCTGTAAGGCAAAATATTGGTGGAGAAGTATTGTGTAACGTATATTAATACAAAAGACAAATGTCGAGAATAGGTAATAAGCCAATTAGCATCCCTGACGGAGTAACACTTTCTATTGCAGAAAATGTAGTTACATTTAAGGGACCTAAAGGGGAGCTTTCTCAGGAAATTAATGCTGAGTTTAAGCTTGAAGAAAATGACGGAGCATATATACTCAAACGTCCAACAGAGCAAAAAAGACACAAAGCCCTTCACGGTCTTTATAGATCTCTATTGCAAAATGCTGTTGTGGGTGTTTCTGAGGGGTATAAAAAAGAATTAGAACTAATTGGTGTTGGTTACAGAGCTTCGGTTCAAGGTAATTTACTAGATCTAACCTTAGGTTATTCGCATAATATCATATTTCAGATTCCTGCAGAAGTAAAAATTAGTGCGGAAAGTGCTAAAGGTAAAGCTCCAATGGTAGTGCTTGAAAGTAACGATAAGCAATTAATTGGGCAGGTTGCTGCTAAAATAAGATCACTAAGAAAAATTGAGCCATACAAAGGTAAGGGTATCAAATTTGTTGGTGAGGTAATTAGAAGAAAAGCAGGTAAAACTGCCGCTAAATAATTGACGAGATGAAATTAACGAAGTCAAATAGAAGACTAAGAATACGTAGAGGTATCCGAAATAAAATAGTCGGAACTTCAGAACGTCCTAGACTTGCCGTATTTAAAAGTAATAAAGCTGTTTACGCTCAATTAGTAGATGATGCTAAAGGGCATACAGTTGCAGCAGCTAACTCTATAGAGTTAGGCTCTAAAGGAAGTAATATAGACAGTGCAAAGTTGGTAGGTTCTAAGCTAGCCGAACGTGCTAAAGCTGCTGGTGTTAAAACCGTATTATTTGATAGAAGTGGTTACCAATACCACGGAAAAGTAAAAGCATTGGCCGATGGCGCTCGTGAGGGTGGTCTTAAATTTTAAGTAATTATGTCACAAAATAATATTAGAGCAATAAAAGCCAGCGATATCGACCTTCAAGAAAAGGTTGTTTCTATCAACCGTGTTGCAAAGGTTGTTAAAGGTGGTCGAAGATTTAGTTTTTCTGCCATTATAGTAGTAGGCGATGGTAAAGGAGTGGTTGGATACGGACTAGGCAAAGCGAACGAAGTGGTAGATGCCATTGCTAAAGGAGTGGATGATGCTAAGAAAAACTTGGTAAAAGTTCCTTTATTTAGAAATACAGTTCCTCACGATGCCATTGGTAAATATAGCGGTGGTTTGGTTTTACTTAAACCAGCTTCTCCTGGTACAGGAGTAATTGCAGGTGGTGCTATGAGAGCCGTGCTTGAAAGTGCAGGAGTTAAAGATGTATTGGCTAAGTCTAAAGGATCTTCAAACCCTCATAATGTTGTAAAAGCTACCTTTGATGCATTAATGCAAATGAGAGATGCTTATACAGTAGCACAGCAAAGAGGAGTTACATTAGAAACAGTTTTTAACGGATAAGAAAGATGGCTAAAGTTAAAATTTCTCAAGTTAAAAGTACTATCAAACGTCCTAATGATCAAAAGCTTACAATCAAAGCATTGGGTCTGGGTAAGATAGACAAATCGGTAGAGGTTGAATTGACTCCTCAAATTGCCGGGATGGTGAAAAAAGTAAGCCATTTAGTATCAGTAAAAGAGCTATAGAGATGAAATTACATACATTAAAACCTGCAGAAGGGGCTATTAAAAGTGGAAAGAGAGTTGGTCGTGGCCAAGGTTCTGGTAGAGGCGGTACTTCTACACGTGGGCATAATGGTGCACAGTCTAGGTCTGGTTATTCGCGTAAACTAGGATTTGAAGGTGGTCAAATGCCTTTACAAAGACGTTTACCTAAGTTTGGTTTTACGAACCCTAACCGTGTTGAATACAGAGCTATTAATCTTGATACTTTACAAGAACTAGCGGATAAAGCAAAAGCTAAAAAAATTAACATTGAACTGCTTATTGCTAATGGCTTGGCCAATAAAAACGATAATGTTAAAATATTGGGTAGAGGAGAATTAAAAGCAAAGCTTGAAGTAACTGTACATAAATTTTCTGCATCAGCTGTAAAGGCAATTGAAGCAGTGGGTGGTAAAGCAGAAACTGTATAAATAAATATGAAACGATTTTTTACAACCATAAAGCATATTTTCTCTATCGAAGACCTTAGGGTAAGGATATTAAATACCATCGGGTTTTTAATAATTTTTAGATTGGGATCGTATGTGGTATTACCAGGCATAGATCCTGTTATCTTGGCGGCTGTTCAACCAGAAGCGCAAGGTATTTTTGGGTTGTTAAATACGTTTTTAGGAGGAGCATTTTCCAGGGCATCAATTTTTGCACTAGGTATAATGCCTTATATTTCGGCATCCATTGTAATTCAATTACTTGGTATGGCAGTTCCTTACTTCCAAAAACTCCAAAAAGATGGAGAATCTGGTCGTAATAAAATTAATCAAATTACAAGGGTATTAACCATTGCAATTACATTAGCACAATCAATAGGCTATTTAGCCACAACTGTTCCAGCTGAGGCCATCGTAATCGACCCTTATTTTTTTAGAATAAGTGCAATGATTGTGTTGGTTGCAGGTACTATGTTTACCATGTGGCTAGGCGAAAAAATTACCGATAAGGGAATTGGCAACGGTATCTCAATGCTTATTATGATTGGTATTATTTCACGATTACCGGGCTATTTGGTTAGTGAAATTATGACGAGAGGAATGAGTGGAGCCTTGGTGCTAGTATTAGAAATGGTCGCATTATTCTTTGTTGTAATGGCAGTAGTTGCCTTTACGCAAGCCACACGACAAATACCTGTGCAGTACGCCAAGCAAGTTATAGGCAATAAGGTGTATGGTGGTCAACGTCAATACATCCCTTTAAAAGTAAATTCAGCAGGTGTTATGCCAATCATTTTTGCACAAGCATTAATGTTTATTCCACCAATGATTGCTAATATTTGGGCGAATGATAGTGATATCGCAGCCTATGTGGGTACGGCATTTTCAGATCCCTCCTCATGGCAGTATAACGGACTGTTTGCAGTAATGATTTTAATTTTTACGTTTTTCTATACGGCAATTACGGTTAATCCTAACCAAATTGCAGAAGACCTAAAACGTAATGGAGGTTTTGTGCCGGGCATTAAACCAGGTAAACAAACCTCAGAGTTTATAGATGATATTTTAACTAAAGTAACCTTACCAGGTTCAATATTTTTAGCAATAGTTGCTATTATGCCAGCTTTTGCCGGATTAGCAGGAGTTAGTATGGGCTTTGCCCAGTTTTATGGGGGTACTTCTCTATTAATTATGGTTGGGGTAATTCTCGATACATTACAACAAATAGAAAGTTACCTACTTATGAGACATTATGAAGGCATGATGAAGTCTGGTAGAGTGAAAGGGCGTTCTCAAGCTGCTGTTGCCTAGTTTTTTATAATGATAAATTATAAAAGCAGAGAGGAGATTGAGATTATAAAAGAAAGTGCCGATATTCTTGGGAGAGTACATGGCGAAATAGCCAAGTTAATAAAACCAGGAATTAACACAAACAAGCTGGATAAGCTAGCTGAAGAGTTTATTAAAGATAATGGAGGCGTTCCTTCATTTAAAGATTATAACGGATTTCCTTACACCTTATGTGTAAGTCCTAATGAGCAGGTTGTTCATGGGTTTCCTAACGGTAAGGAGTTAAAAGATGGAGATGTGTTAAGTATAGATTGCGGTGTTTTCTACAAAGGATTTCATAGCGACTCGGCTTACACTTATGCAGTGGGTAACGTAAAGAAAGAAGTATTAGAATTACTTAAAGTAACAAAAGAGTCGCTTTATAAAGGAATTGAAAAGGCAGTTGTTGGCAATAGAACTGGAGATATCGGGTTTGCCATTCAGCATTTTGTTGAAGGCCACGGGTACACAGTAGTGAGAGAGTTGGTAGGCCACGGTGTAGGAAAAGAATTGCACGAAAGCCCTGAAGTACCTAATTATGGTAAAAGAGGACGAGGAGCAAAACTGAAAGAAGGGATGGTAATTGCCATTGAGCCTATGATTAATCTTGGTAAAAAGGACATCGTTCAAGAAAATGACGGTTGGACTATTCGAACAAAGGATAGAGCACCATCAGCACATTATGAACATACGGTGGCCATTACTAAACAAGGAGTTGAAGTGCTAACAACACATAAATACATAGAAGAAGTATATAAATTATAATATGGCTAAACAAGCATCGATAGAGCAAGACGGAACTATTTTAGAAGCATTGTCAAACGCAATGTTTAGAGTAGAACTTGAAAACGGACACGTGGTTATTGCCCACATATCCGGAAAGATGCGCATGCACTATATTAAAATTTTGCCAGGAGATAAAGTAAAGCTTGAAATGTCTCCTTATGATTTAACTAAAGGTAGAATAGTTTATAGATATAAATAATTGGGTTTAGGTTAAACCGAATAAAATAAAAGTACGATGAAAGTAAGAGCATCTGTAAAAAAAAGAAGCGCTGATTGCAAAATCATCCGTAGAAACGGAAAGGTTTATGTAATCAACAAAAAGAATCCCAAATTCAAACAACGTCAAGGATAATTGTTATGGCAAGAATTGCAGGAGTAGATATTCCACAACAGAAAAGAGGCGAAATTGCCTTAACGTATATTTTTGGACTTGGTAGAAGTTCAGCTCAAAAAATCCTTACGGAAGCAGGAGTTGAATGGGACAAGAAAGTTCAAGATTGGACTGAAGAAGAAGCCAATAGTGTACGTAACATTATTAGTGAAACCTATAAGGTAGAAGGTGTACTAAAATCATCTATTCAATTAAACATTAAACGTTTATTGGATATTGGTTGCTACAGAGGCCTTCGACATCGTAGAGGGTTACCGGTTCGTGGGCAGCATACAAAAAATAATGCCAGAACCAGAAAAGGTAAGAGAAAAACAGTTGCTAATAAAAAGAAAGCTGCTAAATAAGCATAAGTGATATGGCACAAAAGCGAAAAGATAAAGGTAAGAAACGAGTAGTTAATGTAGAAGCATTGGGGCAAGCCCATATTAAAGCTTCTTTTAACAACATTATTATTTCCATGACCAATACAAACGGTCAGGTAATATCGTGGGCATCTGCTGGTAAAATGGGCTTTAAAGGTTCTAAAAAGAACACTCCTTATGCAGCTCAGATAGCGGCTGGCGACTGCGCTCAAAAAGCGTATGATTTAGGATTACGTAAAGTAGATGTGTATGTGAAAGGGCCTGGTGCAGGCCGTGAATCAGCAATTCGAACGATACAAAATGTAGGCATTGAAGTAACAGCCATCAAGGATGTTACACCTCTTCCTCATAATGGATGTCGTCCTCCAAAAAGACGAAGAGTATAATTTTAGACTATTAAGATTAGTAAATAATGGCAAGATATAGAGGTCCTAAAACAAAAATTGCTCGAAGATTTAACGAACCAATTTTTGGACCAAGCAAGGCACTTACAAAAAAAGCATACCCTCCCGGACAACACGGTAGAGGTAGAAGAAAAAAACAATCTGAATATGCTGTTCAGTTAATGGAGAAGCAAAAAGCGAAATACACCTATGGTGTATTAGAAAAGCAGTTCTCTAATTTGTTTGATAAAGCTTCGCGTAAAATGGGTATTACCGGAGAAATTCTTTTGCAATTATTAGAAACCAGACTTGACAACACTGTATTTAGATTAGGAATTGCTCCTACTCGTAGAGCAGCTCGTCAGTTTGTATTGCACAAGCATATTACTGTAAACGGACAAATTGTTAACATTCCTTCTTTTGCAGTAAAAATTGGGGATGAGATTGAAGTACGAGAAAAATCTAAGTCATTAGAAGTAGTAACTAGCAGTGTATCAGCTACTTCAACTAAGAGATTCCCTTGGTTAGATTGGACACCTTCTGAATTAAAAGGTAAATTAATATCTTTACCAATTCGTGAGGATATTCCTGAAAATATTCAGGAGCAACTAATCGTTGAACTTTACTCTAAATAATATTAAACTTATTTCATGGCAATTGTTCGCAAGAGCAATTGCCTGAACTATTAACTAAAAAACTATGTCGATATTAGCGTTTCAAATGCCAGAAAAAGTTGCCATGGAAAAGGCAGATGACTTTCATGGCCTTTTTACTTTTAAACCTCTTGAAAAGGGATATGGTGTAACCATCGGTAATGCGCTTCGAAGAATATTACTTTCTTCGTTAGAGGGTTATGCAATTACCGGAATTAAAGTTCCTAATGTTTTGCATGAATTTTCTACCATCGAAGGCGTTGTAGAAGATGTTTCAGAGATTATTTTGAACTTAAAAATGGTTCGATTTAAGAAGATTGCTGATACTTATGACAATAAAATTGCTGTTAACCTTAAAAATAAGAAGGTATTAACAGCGGGCGATATTGCCAAGTTTACAACAGGGTTCGAAATCTTAAATCCAGCCCATGTCATCTGTCATTTAGATGAGAAATCTGATTTAGAAATTGAGCTAACTATCGAAAAAGGGAGAGGGTACTTGCCTGCAGAGGAAAACAAGCCTACAGAACAAGTATTCGGTTACATTCCCATCGATTCGATTTTTACACCTATTAAAAATGTAAAATACAATGTTGAAAACACAAGGGTAGAGCAGAAAACAGATTATGAGATGTTAATTCTTGACATCGAAACGGATGGTTCTATTCACCCAGAAGATGCATTGAAAGGTGCAGCTAAAATTCTAATTCAGCATTTTATGCTATTCTCTGATCAAAATATGATCTTAGAATCAGCAGAATCTGGTGAACCAGATGCAGTAGATGAAGAATTATTACACATGAGAAAACTGCTCAAAACTTCACTTCACGATATGGATTTATCGGTACGTGCCTATAACTGTTTAAAAGCAGCAGATGTGCGTTCATTAGGAGATTTAGTAAGTTTAGAGATTTCTGATATGATGAAGTTTAGAAACTTCGGTAAGAAATCATTAGCTGAATTAGAGCAGCTAGTAGTTGATAAGAACCTAACGTTTGGAATGGATCTTGCAAAATATAAACTTGAGGAGGACTAAGATAAGATGAGACACGGTAAGAAATTTAATCACTTAAGCAGAACAAAATCGCATAGAGCTGCCATGCTTTCAAATATGGCTTCGTCTTTAATTCTTAGCAAAAGAATTTCGACTACAGTGGCTAAAGCAAAAGCATTGAGAAAATATGTGGAGCCTTTATTAACTAAATCGAAAACAGACGATACACATTCTCGAAGAGTTGTGTTCTCCTATTTGCAAAATAAAGAATCTGTTTCTGAGCTTTTTAACGAGGTAGCTGAAAAAATAGCGACTCGTCCTGGAGGTTACACCCGAATCCTTAAAACAGGTAATCGTGCAGGTGATAATGCCGAAATGTGTATTATCGAGCTTGTTGATTATAATGAGTTAATGCAGAAAGAAGCATCTGAAGCAAAACCTAAAACACGTAGAAGTAGAAGAGGGGGAGCAGCTAAGAAAACAGAGGATGCGAGTGCAACAACCAAGGCTACAGACGATAAGCAGAAAGTAGAAGCAAAAGCGGACGAAGTAATTGAAGATGCTGAAGTGGTAGAAGACCTGCCTGCTGGCAAGGCAGAAGTGAAGGAAGCCCCTAAAGCTGAAACAAAAGAAGAATCTACAAAAGAAGAAAATGCTTCTGATGGAGCAGATACATCTGAAGAAGAGGATAAAAAATAACTTTTTTCTGAAAGGAAATTGAAGGGATTAGATTTTTATCTAATCCCTTTTTTTATTTTTGTGCCAACCTAATGAAACTATGAATACACCTACCAAAACAAAAGCCTATTTACTGCTCGAAGACGGATTTAAAATGGAAGGAACCGCCATTGGAAAAATTGGCACCTCAGGGGGTGAAATATGCTTTAATACAGGAATGACAGGATACCAAGAAGTATATACCGACCCATCATATTATGGACAAGTGGTTATAAACACCAATGCGCATATTGGTAATTATGGCACTGTTGATCAAGAAAATGAATCTGATGCTCCCAAAATTAGTGGGTTAATAGTGAATGACTTCTCAGAACATAATAGCCGAATGGGGTCAGAAACCTTGCAAGCTTATCTTGAAAAGCATGGCGTAGTTGGCATTGCCGATGTTGATACGCGATCTCTCGTACGCCATATTAGGGATAAAGGGGCTATGAATGTAATTATTACTTCGGAGTTGCCCGAAGAAAATCTAAAAGAGGAAATAAAAAAACTTCCTCAGATGGATGGATTAGAACTTGCCTCTAAAGTATCTACCACTAAGCCATATATACTAGGTGCAGGTAATAAAACTAAAATTGCCGTGCTTGATTTTGGAGTTAAACGCAGCATTTTGCAAAACTTTGTACAACGTGGATGTGAGTTAAAAGTGTTCCCAGCCAAAACCTCATTAAAAGAAGTAATGGAGTGGAATCCAGCAGGCATATTTTTATCCAATGGCCCTGGCGACCCCGCTGCCATGGATTATGCGGTAACTACAGTAAAAGAAATTGTGAACATAGAAAAACCTCTTTTTGGGATTTGCTTAGGCCATCAATTAATTGCACGTTCCTTTGGTATAGGTACCTATAAAATGCACCACGGGCATAGAGGTCTAAATCATCCAGTTAAAAATTTAAAAAGCGGTAAGAGCGAAATTACTTCACAAAACCATGGATTTTCTATTTCTGCTGAGGATGTAGAGAAATCTTCGAAAGTAACTAAAACACATATCAACCTTAATGATGATACCGTAGAGGGTATTGAAATAAATGGGAAGAAAATATTTTCAGTTCAATATCACCCGGAATCTTCTCCCGGCCCCCATGATTCAGAATATCTATTTGATGATTTTATAAAATTAATAACAAAATAAACAGTTAACATTATGGCAATTATAGAACAAATACACGCCAGGCAGATTTTAGATTCAAGGGGTAATCCTACCATTGAAGTAGATGTAATAACAACCAATGGTGTGTTGGGTCGGGCAGCAGTTCCTTCGGGAGCGTCAACAGGCGAAAACGAGGCAGTTGAACTTCGTGATGGGGACAAATCTAAATATTTAGGCAAGGGTGTGTTAAAAGCCATCGAAAATGTAAATGAAGTAATTGCCCCTGAGGTTGTGGGTATGTTAGTTACCGAACAACGATTAATTGATCTGGTTATGATTGATTTAGACGGTACAGATACTAAATCTAAATTAGGAGCCAATGCCATCTTAGGGGTTTCTTTGGCCGTGGCTAAAGCAGCCGCAGAAGAGTCTGGTCTCCCATTATACCAATACATTGGTGGGGTAAATGCGCATACATTACCCGTTCCAATGATGAATATCATTAACGGTGGTTCTCACTCAGATGCACCTATTGCCTTTCAAGAATTTATGATTCGCCCTGTAGGGGCAGCTACTTTTTCTGATGCGATTAGAATGGGTACGGAGATTTTTCATAGCCTAAAGAAAATCCTTCACGATAAAGGATTAAGTACTGCTGTAGGTGACGAAGGTGGTTTTGCGCCTAACCTTGCAGGTGGAACAGAAGAAGCATTAGAAAGTATTCTTAATGCGATTAAATCTGCTGGTTATGAGCCTAACACAGACGTAACAATTGGACTTGATTGTGCCGCTTCTGAGTTTTATGTAGAGGGAAAATATGACTACGCTAAGTTTGAAGGCAAAGAAGGAAAGATTAGAACGAGTGCAGAGCAAGTAGAATACTTGGCATCTTTAATTGAAAAATACCCAATTGATTCGATTGAAGACGGTTGCGATGAGAATGATTGGGATGGATTTAATATGCTAACAGCTAAAATAGGAGCTAAATGCCAAATTGTAGGTGATGACTTATTTGTAACCAATGTTAAATTTTTAGCAAGAGGTATTAAAGAAAAATCAGCCAATTCAATTTTGATTAAAGTAAATCAAATTGGCACCCTGTCTGAAACATTAGATGCCATTGAAATGGCGCATAAGGCTGGTTTTACAGCCGTAATTTCACATAGGTCTGGAGAAACGGAAGATGCTACTATTGCGGATATAGCAGTAGCTACCAATGCCGGCCAAATTAAAACCGGTTCAGCTTCTCGCTCTGATAGAATGGCAAAGTACAACCAACTGCTTAGAATTGAAGAAGAACTAGGCGAAGTTGCTGCTTACGAAGGAAGAAGGTTTAATTAGTGTTATAAACGAGGAACGAATAAAGCGTCTATAATAGATTACTTCGATGCGCTACCATTGGCAAAGTAAAGAATTTCAAAAGGGGAATGCCGGATCAGCCAGCTGACTGACTGGCAAAGTGTATAAAAATGGAGACCACGCATCCATTGCGGGGTCTCCATTTTAAAGAGATTCTTCAGTCGTTCCTCCTTCTGAATGACGATTCGAAAAAGAGTACACGTCACTCAGCCGGCTACAGCCCGAAGAGTCTCCTAATTGTGTAGTACTAAAACTTTTAATTAAGGGGATTCCGGGCTCACAATGACGGTGGGTGTATAACATTTTGTCGTTTTAGTTTAAACCATTTTTTGCAAGCCCCTAACCTATTATTAAAAAGAAAAGCAAAATAGAAATCGTCATTCCTGCGCAGGCAGGAATCTGTAGATATGGAAAGAGATTAACATTATGGCTATAATAAATTTTAATCAGTCTTTATTAGTTGTAACATCCTACAGGGCGGATTCCTGCCTGCGCAGATTCTTCAGTCGTTCCTCCTTCTGAATGACGGTTCAAAAAAGAGTACACGTCACTCAGCCGGCTACAGCCCGAAGAGTCTCCTAATTGTGTAGTACTAAGACTTTTAATTAAGGGGGTGCGCTACCATTGGCAGAGTAAAGAATTTCAAAGAGGGGATGCCGGAACAAGTCCGGCAAAGTACATAAAAAGCACGATTCCTCGCATCCGTTGCGGGGTCTCCATTTTAAAGAGATTTTTCAGTCGTTCCTCCTTCTGAATGACGGTTCGAAAAAGAGTGTACGTCACTCAGAGGGCTACAGCCCGAAGAGTCTCCTAATTGTTTAGTACTAAAACTTTTAATTAAGGGGATTCCGGGCTCACGATGACGGTTAGTATTGAAAAGTTTTAAACCTCAATTACCTAATTGAGGCTTTTTTTCGCTTTATTTGATAAATAATTACGAATCAGAATGGAGTCGATTAAAAAAATTATTAAAAATTACTACCTAATGGTGGGGGCTTTCTTCCTAATCTGGATTACATTTTTTGATAGCAACGACCTATATAGTCAGTATAGCTTGGCACGTAAATTAGATAACTTAAATGCCGATAAAGCCTATTATTTAGAGAAAATTGAAGAAGTGAAAGAGGATCGAGAGGAACTGTTAAGCAATCCTAATCTTTTAGAAAAATTTGCTCGGGAAAAGTACTTAATGAAAAAACCAACGGAAGATTTATACGTTGTAGTGGAGACAGCAGAAGAATAATATGAAAAAAATTGGCATTATCTTAACCCTCATAGTACTTGGTTCTATTAATTTATTTGCGCAAAAAGGCGATTATGTAATTGATGAGAAGAGTAATCTTATGGATAGAGTGTATTTTGGGGGAGGTTTTGGTTTATCTGGTGGTTCAAACAGTACAGTAATAACGGTTTCTCCAATAGTTGGCTACATGGTTTCCAGTAGGTTTTCTGTAGGCGTTGGAGCTACTTACCAATATTTTAAATTTAATAATTTTACAGATAACCAATATGGAGGACTGCTTTTTGCCCGAATGAATCTCTTTAAACAAGTTTTTGGGTATGCTGAATATTCTTTTATCAATCAAATAGATTACCGTGATGGGGTAAATCGAATTACTATTGACAGGTTGCCAATAGGGCTAGGCTTTTCGCAACGAGTGGGACCTCGTTCTTCATTTAATGTAATTGCAGCTTACGATATGTTGCACGATGCCAGGCAATACTACGACTCTCCCTGGGTTATTAGCTTTTTTGTTGCCCTTTAAGTTTTACAAATGCTCAGTTTAATTTGCACTTGAGCTTTTTTTTCGTCATTACCGGGTGTAAAACCCGGTAATCTCTTGCGCTTACCAGCGCACATAAAAAGAGTAATGAAAATGAATTGGTCTCAGCGAGACCTAAGACCAGTGTCGGGTTATAAAAACCTCTCCACTCCTATTCCTATGTTAGGCGAGCACTAAAAATTAAAAGCCTAAGCCAAACTTTTTGCCTACCTCTTGTAAATCGAGCACAACTTTTTCGTTTAAAGGAATTCCATTTACTAACCGTTCAGCTTCAAAATCGCGTTCTGGGTCGCCCGGGATAACTACATTTGGCATGCCCTTGGTGCTTTTAGCATTTCGGAATCTTTCTATCCAAGTATCCATATTGGCTTTAAACTCAGCGGCAGGTCTAAAGCCATCAATGCGCATAGCGCCTAAAAAATGACCAATGCCATCACCCACAGGATTTTCGGGCATAGGTAAAAAGCTTACAAAAGGGGGCACCCAAGGGCCATAGTTAGCACCTGAAAATACTCCTGAAAATATATCAACAATAGAGCCTAGGCAAAAACCTTTATGGCTTCCATGGTCTCTATCTCCTCCTAAAGGCAATAAAGCACCTCCTTCTTTAAGTTCATGCGGATTGGTAGAGCTATGCCCTTCTTTATCTTGAATCCAGCCAATAGGAGCTTCTTCGCTCTTGCGTTGTAATATCTCTAACTTTCCATTGGCTGCTGTGGTGGTGGCAAAATCAGCCACAAAAGGAGGCTGTTTGTCTGCAGGTATGGCCACTGCAATGGGGTTGGTACCCAGCATTCGTTCGGTCGAAAAAGTAGGAGAAACCAAAGGACTAGCATTGGTCATTGACATACCCACCATATCGTGTTCCAACGCCATCATGGCATGGTAGCCTGCAATGCCGTAGTGGTTTGAGTTTTTAATTGAAATCCAACCAGAACCAACGTTTTTAGCTTTTTCTATTACAATAGCCATTGCTTTGGGGGCAACAACTAGCCCAAGCCCTGCATCGCCATCAACTACTCCTGTACTAGGTGTTTCGTGCACAAGCTTTACATTGGGTGTAGGGTTAATTCTATCGGCTTCCCAAAGTCGAATGTAACCAATAAGCCGGGCAACTCCGTGAGAATCTATTCCTCTTAAATCGGCAGAAACAAGTACTTTGGTGGCAAGCTCTGCATCTGCTGAAGAGCATCCTATTTTTAAAAAAACTTCGTTGGTAAAGTCTCTTACTTTTTCAAATGAATACATATCAAAAAAATTTCAACAAAGTTAAAAAACTTCTTTTAGTCACCTTAGTAATTGTCGGTCTTTTATAACCTTAACCCACATTATTCATGTAGATTCTTAAAATCGAGGTATTGCACAACTGCATTTATGCCTATATTTGAGCCAATAAAAAATACTTTTATGAGCTATCAGTCAAGAGAAGATAAATTACGAAAACTAGAAGAACTTAATAAAGAAGCTGAATTAGGTGGAGGTAAAAAAAGAATAGAAAGCCAGCATAAAAAAGGTAAACTAACGGCAAGAGAGCGTATTGCTCTACTGCTGGATGAAGGGAGTTTTGAAGAACTTGGCAAGTTGGTTTTACACCGAAGCACAGCTTTTGGCTTGGATAAACAAAAATTTTTAGGTGATGGAGTAGTTACCGGTTATGGTAAAGTAAATGGGCGGTTAATTTATCTTTTTTCGCAAGATTTTACGGTTTTTGGAGGGTCGCTCTCTGAAGCCTATGCCGAAAAAATTGTACGCATTATGGATTTGGCAATGAAAAATGGAGCACCTGTTATTGGGCTTAATGATTCGGGTGGAGCACGTATCCAAGAAGGGGTAGTCTCATTAGGTGGCTATGCTGATATTTTTTATAGAAACACAAGAGCTTCGGGAGTGATACCTCAAATATCTGCCATTATGGGGCCTTGTGCAGGCGGAGCGGTATATTCTCCTGCCATTACAGATTTTACGCTAATGGTAGAAAACACTTCTTATATGTTTGTAACAGGCCCCAATGTGGTTAAAACGGTTACACAAGAAGATGTAACAGCCGAAGAATTAGGAGGTGCCAGCACCCATAGCACCAAGAGCGGAGTTACGCATTTTTCTTGTGCTAATGAGGTAGAAGCCATTAATCATATTAAAAAACTGCTTAGTTATATTCCTCAAAATTGTGAAGACGAAGTACCATTGCTTCCGTACGATATGGGGGATGAATTAAGAACAGGACTTAATGAGATTGTACCCGATAACCCCAATCAGCCTTATGATATGCGAGCCGTTATTAATGGCATTATTGATAAAGATAGTTTTTTTGAAGTACATAAAAATTACGCAGAAAGCATAGTGGTTGGGTTTGCCAGATTGGCGGGCCGCAGCATTGGTATTGTGGCCAATCAGCCTCAGTCGTTTGCAGGTGTGCTGGGTAATAATTCGAGTAAAAAGGGCGCACGGTTTGTGCGGTTTTGCGATTGTTTTAATATTCCATTACTTGTGCTTGAAGATGTGCCAGGATTTTTGCCGGGTACAGATCAAGAATGGAACGGCATTATTTTAAATGGGGCCAAATTATTATATGCTTTTAGCGAAGCAACGGTGCCAAGAATAACTGTAATTACCAGAAAGGCGTATGGTGGAGCTTATGATGTAATGAATTCGAAACATATTGGCGCAGATATGAATTATGCCTGGCCTACAGCCGAAGTGGCTGTAATGGGGGCAAAAGGGGCTGCGGAAATTATTTTTAGAAAAGAAATAGCCGAAGCAGAGGATAAAGAAGCTAAGCTTCAAGAAAAGGTAGAGGAATACAGCGAGAAGTTTGCGAACCCATATTCAGCTACTGAAAGAGGCTATGTAGATGAAATTATTTTGCCCGAGCAAACTCGTAAAAAACTAATAACAGCCTTTGAAATGCTCGAAAACAAAGTAGATACATTGCCAAGAAAAAAACACGGAAACATACCATTGTAATTCCAAAAATATTTTGAATTAAGTATTACGAATTACGTTGCTAAATCTCAATAACTATTTAACCTATTAACCAATTTTTACGAATAACATGCACCGAAGTTTTAACGTAGGTGTATAACCAATAACATATCTTCATGAAAAAGAACGAAAAATTTTTATACGAATATTTAAATAATGCCTCCCCTACAGGGTTCGAGTCATCGGGGCAAAAAATTTGGCTGGATTATATTACACCCTACATTGATGAATATATTTCAGATACCTACGGTTCGATAGTGGGGGTTATTAACCCTAAGGCCAAGTATAAAGTAGTAATTGAGGCACATGCCGATGAGATTTCGTGGTTTGTTAATTACATTAATGAAAATGGTTACATCTATGTGGTTCGTAATGGAGGATCTGATCATCAAATTGCCCCTTCGATGCGCGTAAATGTGCATACCGATAAAGGGCCTGTAAGAGGAGTTTTTGGCTGGCCAGCCATACACGTAAGGCATGGTGAAAAAGAAGCAAACCCTACCCTTAAAAATATTTTTGTAGATGTTGGCTGTTCTTCAAAAGAAGAAGTAGAAAAATTGGGCATTCATGTAGGCTCTGTCATTACGTTTGAAGATGAGCTTATGGAGCTCAATAATAAATTTTACACGGGGCGTGCCTTAGATAATCGGATGGGCGGCTATGTAATAGCCGAAGTAGCAAGAATGCTGCACGAAAAAAAGAAAAAACTCCCCTTTGGGCTGTACGTTGTAAATGCAGTACAAGAAGAAATTGGGTTGCGTGGTGCTCAAATGATTGCGGAGCGCATTCAACCAGACGTAGCCATTATTACAGATGTTACCCACGATACGGCTTCGCCCATGTATAGCAAAATTAAAAGTGGCGATATTCAATGTGGTAAAGGCCCGGTTATAACTTACGGCCCTGCGGTGCAAAATAATGTGCGCGATATGATTATTAAAGTAGCCCAAAAGAAAAAGATAGATTTTCAGCGGTTATCTGCCTCTCGCTCAACAGGCACCGATACCGATGCTTTTGCGTATTCTAATGCCGGTGTGGCTTCTGCCCTCATTTCGTTTCCGTTAAAATATATGCACACTACGGTAGAAACAGTTGATAAGGAAGACGTGGAAAGAACCATTAAACTTATTTACGAAGTGCTAATTCAGTTAAAATCTGGGCACGATTTTAGGTATATTAAGTAGAGTCCGTCTATAAAGAGTCAATATTTTCAGAAATAACAATAAACAATATTCAAATAACAAATACCTGTCTGGCCAACTGGCTGAAACCTCAAATTTCAATCACCTAAACACCAAACACTTACATGTTTTGAGATTTTCATTTTTGAGATTCGTTGATGCCTGGGTATCAACGGATTGAAAAAGGTGAAAAGATGCCCAAAAGAAACTTTTTTGGTTTTAGGTGTTTTCGGAGTGGACTCAATGTTGTTTAAGTAGGGTTGCTGTAAATACTTGCCCTATTAAGAAACTGAGGGTTTGATAGTTATTAATGGCAGCATTACGTTTGCAGGACAGCTGGTAGCAATGGGTACAGGACGAAAAGTAAAAATATAGTTTAAATGGAAAAAGAAGAAGACAACTATTTAGCAAATCATTACATACACAAAAGTAATTGGTTAAGAGCGGCTGTTTTGGGTGCAAATGATGGTATTTTATCTACCGCAAGTATTGCCATTGGTATTACTGCTGCAAGTACAACTAGAGAGCCAATTGTTTTAGCAACAGTTGCCGGATTGGTTGCAGGTGCTTTATCTATGGCAGCAGGAGAGTATGTTTCGGTAAGTTCGCAAACGGATATTGAAAATGCAGACATTGAAAGAGAAAGACAAGAGTTGGAGGATATGCCTGAAATCGAACTTCAACGACTTGCCGAAATATATGAAAAAAGAGGTTTAAAGAAAGAAACGGCATTAACAGTTGCCAAGGAACTAACGGAGCATGATGCGTTGGGTGCTCACGTTAGAGACGAACTTGGAATTAATGAAATTAGCGAAGCAAAACCATTGCAAGCAGCCTTTGCATCAGGAGCAGCCTTTATTATTGGAGGGGTGTTGCCATTATTGGTCGTTTTATTTTCGGCAATCAACAATTTAGAGTATTTATTATACGGGTTTTCCACAATATTTCTTGCAATCTTGGGTTCTATTGCAGCCAAGGCAGGTGGTTCTAGTGTTATAAAAGCAGTTATTAGAATTACCTTTTGGGGTACAATAGCCATGGGATTGACTGCACTTGTAGGCTCCTTATTTGGAGTAAATGTTTAAAATAGTTACAAAAAAACAAATATAAAACACCCCAAACATTCATTATGTTCAGCAATAAAAAAATATTGATTTTACCCCTACTAGTTTTAGCAGCTTTTTATACAAAGGGGCAGAAAGCGGTTAATCCTTATAATCCCATTCCTAAAATGGAGGCACTCAAAAAGGAGAAAGGAGAGAATCCTACCGAAATGCATTTTTTAGTATTTGGCGATTCCAAAGGCTCCATCCACTTTCCGGATGTATTAAAAAGAGCAGATGCTCTACAACCAGAATTTTGCATAACCACTGCCGACCTTGTAAACCGTGGTGCCGGAGAACGAGGCAAAGTAGATTACAAACTGTTAGATTCTATGGGTGGATGGTTTATGCGCAAATATCCTATGTGGCCAACCGTTGGCAATCATGAAGAAGCAGGTGGAGGCGATGGCATAGCAAATTTTACTAATTTTTTTGGGATGGAAAAAACCATGTATAGTTTTGAATATGGCAATGCTAAATTTATTGCGCTTCCTTGGCCTAAAGTAAAAAACGACTCATTAAAGTTAGGCTGGCTCGAGCAAGAATTAAAATCAGCCAATGGTAAGCATATTTTTATTTATAAACACAGGCCACACTACACAGTAGGGGCAAAATCTTATAAAGACGTGGAGGGAGAGGAAACCCCAACTACCAAACTTTTTGATAAGTATAAAGTAACCGCAGTGTTTAGCGGGCACGATCACCTATACTACCGAACTAAACGAAATACTACCACCTATATTATTTCTGCTGGAGCTGGTGCTCCTATTTACCCATTAAAAAGGGAGGCCGATGCGATTAAAGGAGACGTGTATTATGGCAAAAGGACAAACAAAGAACTTAAAGAAGGCGTTGCTCCGTATAAATTTATAGGGGCTGGTGGCAGCGTTACTGATTTACCCAAAGCTATGTACTACGTGCTTTCCGTTAAAATTAAAGGCAATAGCGTATCAATAGAAATGATTGATGAAAAAACGGGTAAAGTTTGGGATAAAGCTATAATTAAATAGGATCTATGTCTATAAACTTCAATAAACAAAAATCAAATAATAAAAATTTCAACCCATGCAAGTGTTTGGTCTTTAGGTAATTGCATTTTGAGATTTATTATTTGAATATTGACATTTGTTATTTATAAAAACATTTACCTTACGGACAGACACTAAATAGCTTGTTTTAAAATCAGTAATTTAAGTTTGGTGTCAAACCCTATGTAATCATAAATTCTTGGAATTACACTTTTACCAGTTGAGTCAACTACTCCAAATTTTCCGTTTCGAATTACAATTATTAAATCGCTATTAACATAGTTAATTCGATCAAATTTGGATTGAATAATAACCTTTCCGCTGGCATCGTAAATTCCAACCAGCCCATTTTCTTTAACTAACCAAAGGTTATTGCCAATGAATGAAAGTTGGTCGAATTTAGGTTTTAGAATAAACGTGCCATTGGGTTTTACGAGCCCCTTGTTGCCATTTTGACTAACCAATGCAATACCGTTCTTAAATTTATTTACTTCATCGTATAATGGTTGAATTTGGATAATTTCATCTTCATTAATATAGCCCCATTTCCCTCTTAACTTAAAGCCTGCAAGCCCTTCTGAAAATGGAAGGAGGCTGTCGTACCGATAGGTTATTTTGAGCACGCCTTGCAAATCTTCAAACCCATATTTAGCTCCTATTTTAATAATTTGCCACCATTGGCTGCCTTTAGTTACCGTACGAGTGTTAGCAACTAAAGTACCTAGCGAAGTTACTCTATTGGTATAGCCATCTTTAATTTGGTAAATGGTTTCGTTTCTAAAAACGAGTTTATTAGAGGTAAAATAAATAAGCTCATTATCATAGTTTTTTAAATAATAGAGGTTGCCCTTTTTAAAAATGTAAAAATTGGAGCTATAGTCTGTTATTTTTTCTGCCTTAGGTTTAACAACCCAACGCCCACTTAAGTCGATTATACCAGTGGAGCCAAAATACTGGATAATTGCTTTTCCTTTACTAAAATTTGCTTCAATATCATAAATGCAATGAATTACTTCTTTACCCTCTCTATTCATAAAACCCCATTTCCCATTCCGTTTAATAGGAAACAACCCGTTGGCAATAAGGCCAATAGAATCGTAATTAAACACGGATCTTTTTTTGCCTAGTGAATCATATACAGACCATTTGTTATTTTTTTGGGTATAAAAATAGCCTTTGGCGTAATACATTTGCCCAAAAGTTGGAGCCATTAGCTCCTCTCCTTCTATATTAATTGCGCCACTTAATAATTCACTTTTTACAATGGCTAACGTTGGCGAAACTGCATTGATGGATTTATAACTTTTGCTTAAAAGTTTAGTATTATTGGTTAAGTAGGAGTTGTTATTTATGCCCACTATTAAATGGTTGTTGCCCCATAATTTCACGGTGTCTGCTTGTAGAGCAAGGGTATCTTTGTTATTAACAATTTGCCATGTTGCAAATTTTTCTACCTCCCAACGGTTCTCCTTTTTACCTATTTTTTTATAATTTGGCGCAAATATTTCGTTGCCATTGCTGCCAATAAGGCCTACCTTTCCTCTTTTATGAATAAGTAAATATTGGGTATTATTTGAAACAGAAATGCTATCAGCATTTACCTGTTTAATAAACGCTCCTTTAAAATTAAATAATTGCAATTCTCCTGAAAACAATTTGCCTACCCAAAAATTAGAAAAATTGCTTATTTGTTCATAACGAATAGGTAAGATAGTATTATTTGATTGGTTGATAACTCCATAAGTTACGAGGTTATCCTCCCATTTAGAAACGATAAAAACATTAGCCGAAGGTGTAATTTGCCAATAATTAAAAGGAATAATAATTTTTCCTTTGCTAGTTATTACCCCGGTTGAATTAAAACCCTTGCCGTGCTTTTTTGCAATAAATAAATTGCACCCATCAACCCTAATTAATGTATCATAAACAGCAGGTGTTATGGGTTTGGTGTTCTCTAATCCCCAGAGTTTATTTTCAAGGTATATTTGTACGCCTTCAGTGGTTTGCCCTAATAAACTAATGGGGAGTAAGCATGCAAAAAGGAGCCATTTATAAAACATCGCACAAAGGTAACTTTCTGCTTGTAGCAACCAATACTTGCTAACCTGATTAATTCATGAATCTTTGTTATGAGCATTTCAAGTATCTGACAGTCAAGTGCTCGCACAGTATTTTGGAACAGCTTGTCCCGATTTTCTCATCGGGAGAGGCGTCCGCCATCTGGCGGACGTTGAGTACCAAAATTCGAGCAAAGCCTGTACCGTACTTTAGTCGGTATGCTTGAATGGTAGGTAATTGGAATGTGTAATAGATTATTCATGAATTATTCAGGTTAAAATAATGTTGCATTTTATTAATGATTATGCAATCTTGTAGCAATGAAGCATTGGGTAACTATTTGGAAAAACCTATTTGGAATTAGCACGAGTGAATATACTGGTTTTAAATGGCTTGTACTTACCCTATTATTATGTGCATCAGGGTTATGGTTGGTGGATACCCTTACACATACTCCTTATGCCAATTACGAGCAAGATATGGCAAAGCTCGATAGCTTATTGGCTTTAATGGATAAGTCGGAATCTAATCATCGCACTATAAAACGACCTATTACCTTATCATATTTTGATCCAAATACTGCAACCCAAGAGGCTTTGCAAAACGTGGGTTTTCCTAATTGGCTGGCAAAACGAGTAACTAAGTACAGGTTAGCAGGTGGTAAATTTTATGCACCCAAAGATTTACTTAAAATCTATGACTTTCCAGATTCACTATACTTTCAAATAGAAAGTTATATAAGGATTAAAGCAACCTATAAATCTCCTTACAAGCCCTACAAGCCAAACAAGCCAAATTCAAATCAATCGGCAAAACCAGGTGATAAATTAAAACGAATGCCATCGCCAAAATATAACTCAGTAGTATTACAATCATTCGATTTAAATAAGGCCGATACTTCGGTGCTGCAAACGGTTAAAGGCATTGGGAGTAAACTCTCAAACCGAATTGTTAATTACCGAGCATCATTGGGTGGTTTTATAAGCCCCAATCAATTATACCAAATTTACAAGTTAGATTCTGCCGCAATAGAGAACCTATTAAAAGTAGGTGTGATAGAAATAAATTTTAAACCCCAAAAAATACATATAAACGAGGCCTCTAAAGAAGAGCTTGCTGCCCACCCATATATAAATTGGGCTCAAGCCAAATTACTTATTGCCTATCGAAACCAGCACGGAAAGTATCAATCATTGCAAGATTTAACCAAGGTTTATTCCATTGATGAAGGTTGGACTAAAAAAATTGGCTCATACCTCACCTTTTGAAAAGGTTATCCTTAGTTTTATGGCATGCGCAATGTGCTAAAATCTTATCAAAAAAGATTAGTCAACCTAACGGCTAATAATAAGTCGTTATTGCTCCGTAAATTATTTAAGGGACAATACATTGATGTGCACAGGTTTGATTTTTTGCAAAAGGAATCTTCCTTTTCTATTATTAAAAACCTTATTGGAGGAAAACAAAAAATACCATTAACGCCCATTGCCGACAGCAGAGATGAGCAAGTTAATTTAGTTAACAGAGACCTCATCAGACTTGAACGATTAAATAAATTTTTGTTTGATGAGCACGGCTCCAGAGATTTATACATTGGGTGGCCTTTTGTGAGGGGCAAGTTTTCAGATGGCACTCATGTGCATGCTCCTTTATTATTTTTTCCGGTAGATTTGTTAAAATCTGATAATAAATGGAGCCTGACACACAGGAGCGATGTGAATGTGGCACTTAATAAATCGTTTTTGTTAGCCTATGGGTACTATAATGGCATTAGCATTGACGAGGAAATGACGGAAAGAAACTTGGAAGATTTCGATACCGATCATTTGGTGTTTAGAACAAGCCTGTACCAATTTTTTAAAGATAGCCAAATTGAGCTTAATTTTAATAGCGATAATTTTGCCGATGTACTTCAATACTTTTCGGAATTTACTAAGCAGGATTTTGATGATTTACATAAAAACGGAGAGTTAAAGTTATTTCCTGAGGCTGTATTAGGAATTTTTCCGCAGAGCGGGTCGTATTTAGTGCCCGATTATGAAAAAATGCAGGAGGAATCTATCTTTTCGGATTTAGAAGAATTTTTTGCCTCTAAGCACAGCACCTCAGAGGAAGACACCAAATACACCTTTTTAAATAGAGTAAAAGAGGATGTTACCTACACCCCTCTAAAAATGGATGCTTACCAAGAAAATGCGTTAAAAGCAGCAAAGCTTGGTAAATCGTTTGTGGTACAAGGACCTCCAGGTACAGGCAAATCGCAACTTATCACTAACCTAATTTCCGATTTTATAGCACGAGGTAAACGTGTATTGCTTGTTAGCCAAAAACGAGCTGCACTCGATGTGGTCTATAATCGATTTGATAGGCTCGATATGCAACCTTTTATGGGCTTGGTGCATGACTTTAGAAATGATAGGAAAAGTATTTATGCCCAAATTGCAAGGCAAATAGATAAAATTGATGAGTATAAGCAACTAAATAATAGTTTAGATTCTATTCAACTAGAGCGGCAGTTTGGGCAATTTTCGAGACGAATTGATGCCCTTACCGAAGAAATGGAAGAGTTTAGGTTTGCTTTATTTGATGAGTCTGAATGCGGCATTTCAGTAAAAGAACTCTATTTAACCTCAAACCTGGATGCCCCCTCGGTAAATGTAAAACAAGAATATCAATATTTTAATTTTAATGAAATAGAGGAGCAAAGCGCGAGAACTAAAAGGTATGCGAACTATGCTTCTGTTTTTAGAGCAGAGAACTACCCATTACTCGACCGAAGATCGTTCTCATCTTACGATATTTCTGTGCTAAAACGAATGCAAGAGTTTTTGGAGGAGATTCCAAGGGTAAAAGAAGCCATTGCAGCACAAACAAATGAGATTGTTAATCATCCTATTGAGATTGAGGAATGTTTAAGCATACTTGAAAAAAAAGAAAGAGCTAAAGAACTACTAGGTAAATTGCATAACCCAGAGGTGTACGATTTGTTTAGGCAACTAATGAAAGTGCACACCAGAGATACGGATTACACTTGGCTTGCCGACCATGAGCGAATGCTAATGAATTGTTTTAAAGGAGTAGGTGTTGAGCAAAGCCTTAGCAAAAAAGAAATTGGCCCTATTCAAGCATCGTTGCAAGTAGCCATTGAAGCGCGCAGAAATGTTTTTAAGTACCTTAAATGGCGGGTTTTTTCAAAAGACAGAAAAAGGGTAAACGAAGTACTGCTTAAGAATAACTTAAAACCCAACAGAATAGGCTTAAAAGCTTTAATTCAAATGGTTGATAACCGGTTAAATTTAGACCACAACCTATCTATATTATTTAACAAAGGTTGGGTAAAAAAACAGGAAGGAGCCATTACCAAAGGTGCTTTACAAAACTGGTATCATTCGTTAAAAGAAGCATTTAGAGCAAAGCTCATATTCTATTCGTATCGCAATTTTAAAGAGTATTTTAATACAGAACGTTTATCTTTTGAAGAACTTAGCGATAAGATTAATTCGCTATATCAAGTAATTGATAATATACCTGAAGCATGGAACCGTTGGTCTATTTATTACACCGAAAATCAGTTACGCAAAATTACAAAAGAGGCAGAATGGCTTGCACGAATTGTAGAAGTGCTTGAAAATGATTTTGACGACCTCTGTGATTTTGATAAGCTTTGTGAAGAGTTGCCAAATTATGAAATTAAAGTGGCCAATGAAATAATTGCAGCAATGGGTGCTTTTGAGGATCAAGCTTTTGAGGAGATCTTAATCAATAGTTTAAAGCTGCAATGGATTAATCATATTGAAACTAAATACCCTGTTTTGCGCTCGGTTTCTTCTCGCAAGTTTAAGCAAATGGAAGCAGACTTGCAGAATAATATTAGAGAGAAGTTGAGGATTAGTAATGAAATATTGCTTCTTAGGGCAAGAGAAAGGATTTACGAGCACGTAGAGTACAACCGACTAAATAATATGGTTACCTACCGCGAAATAAAGCACCAAGTAACCAAACAACGTAGAATATGGCCGTTACGAAAGTTAATTGCTAATCATAGCGAGCAACTTTTCGATTTAATTCCTTGTTGGATGGCTTCTCCAGAAGCAGTATCGGCCATTTTCCCGATGGAAAAATTATTTGATATTGTAATTTTTGATGAAGCCTCACAGTGTTTTACCGAACGGGGCATCCCTGCTATGTTTAGGGGCAATCAATTAGTGGTGGCTGGCGATAACCAACAACTTAGACCCAATGATTTATACAAAGCACGGTGGGATGATATTGAAGAGGAAGAGATTGCCTTAGAGGTAGATTCTTTATTAGAACTTAGTGAGCAATATTTAATGAATATTCAGCTTAAAGGGCACTACCGGAGTAAAAAAGCAGAACTTATTGCTTTTAGTAACGAACATTTTTATGATAATGCCCTTAAACTATTGCCCGATAGAGAACTTGTGAACAAGCACGAACCCGCTATTAATTACATAAAGGTAGAGGGTGTTTGGGAGAAAAACACCAATAGAGTTGAAGCTGATAAAATAATAGAATTAATTAAGGAGCAACTGAAAACTGCACCTGAAAAAAGCATAGGCATTGTAACATTTAATGCGAAACAACAAGAGTTAATTCTTGATTTACTCGATGAAGAAGTGGGGCAAGGGTTTATGGAACTGCCCCCTGATTTAATGGTTAAAAATATCGAAAATGTGCAGGGCGATGAACGTGATATTATTATTTTTAGTACAGCTTATGCCCCCACAAAATCGGGCAAAATGATGATGCAATTTGGCAGCTTAAACATTGCAGGCGGAGAGAACAGGCTAAACGTGGCCGTAACCAGAGCTAGAGAAAAAATTATGATGGTTACTAGTATTTGGCCTGACCAGCTTAAAGTAGAACGTGTAAAAAATAAAGGACCTAAGCTTTTAAAAGCATATTTAAGTTTTGCCAAACTGGTATCAGATGGAGGGTATATACCTACCCCTTACACCCTTAGTAAAACTAACTCTCATTGGTATTTAAAAAACAATATTATTAAATGGGCAAACGAAACTTACCCAGATTTTGAGTTTATAGATGAACTGCCTTTTGCCGATATTACCATTAAAAAAGGGAAAGACTACGGAGGACTATTATTAACTGATGATGATTTATACCTTCAAAACCCATCGGTAAAAGATTTGCACGCTTATACACCCTTTACACTTAGCAAAAATAATTGGCGATTTTCGGGCTTCTTTTCGCGCGAATGGTGGAAAAAGAAAGCGGAGGTGCAAGAGGCTATTGCACGATTTTTAAACCAACACCTTACTTAACGCTAGCTGTTCTTTCAACACGGTAGCCAATGGAGTAAATCTCTGGAAGAGAATCGTACCGCATATATTGCTGAAAAGACAATTGATAGCTGCCTTTATGGTTAAACTGGTACTTGGTTAGCAATTCGTACTGATGCTCAAAAAGATTGCCTACGCCATTACCCAAAGGGTATCCTGATTTAGCATTAAAAAGTTGAAAATTGATAAGTTCAGTTTCTAATAAATTGCCTGCGCTATCTAAAAGATTATATTTAAAATATAAATTTGAATGTGGAAATTCAACCCCATTTCTTACAGAGAAAAAAAGATTATAATCAATGGTTGGGTCGTTAATGGTAAAGTTAAAGTTGGCCACAGAATCTGCTTTCCAATACGTATCAATATCAATAGTATCTTCACTAATTCTGTTCGGGTCGCACGAAAATAGCACAGGGCTAAAAAGACTAAAAATTAACCAATACCGCATTTATCGTTTCTTATTTGTTCTGTTCCTAAATTTTTTATTAGCGTGCTGATTATTGCCTTTTTGCGAATTATTGCTAGGCTTGTTATGTTGCTTATTTTTAGGATTACTGTTCTTGGGCTTCTTTTTGTTCCTGCTTTTATTCTTGTATTTTCTATCTAACCTTTCTAAATCATTGGTCATAGCTTGCGCCTGCTCCATTTTAGAAAAATCTTTATCCACCTGAAGCGTTTCGGGTACTTCTCCCTGTTCGTTCATTTGCAAAATCTCTTTTACCCTTTCAACAGGAATGGGGTGCCATGTGTTTTCTCCTTCAAACCCAAACCACATTATTTTTTTAAATATGTCGGTTTTTTGCAGGTTGGCTTTGCCATTTTGAGTTTTTAATGGAGCCTTTAGTTTAGGGATGTCTTTTAACTCTAATAAATAAGTATCTAATTCGTAGTTGAGGCAGCATTTTAATCGGCCGCATTGGCCAGATAACTTGCTGGGGTTTAACGATAGATTTTGGTATCGAGCGGCACTGGTAGAAACACTTTTAAAATCGGTGAGCCATGTAGAGCAGCATAACTCTCTACCGCAAGAGCCAATGCCGCCAATTCTTCCGGCTTCTTGCCGAAGGCTAATTTGCTTCATTTCTACCTTAATTCTAAACTCGCCTGCCAGCAGTTTTATTAAATTTCTAAAATCCACTCTTTCTTCGGCCGAGTAGTAAAATATAGCTTTGGTATTATCCGCCTGAAACTCAATATCTGTCAGTTTCATTTTGAGTTTTTCTTGCTGAATTATTTCTCTACTCCTAAATAAGATGGATGATTCTTTGCTTTTGGCTTGCTCGTATTTTTCAAGGTCACGCTCCGAAGCAATTCGATAAATTTGACGAATATTTTCATCATCTTTTACCTTTTTCTTCTTCATTTGAAGCCTCACAAGTTCACCTTGCAAAGATACATATCCTATATGGTGGCCGCTGGGTACATCTATCACAATGGCATCGCCCGTAGTTAGTGGTAGCTTATCTGAGTTGCGGTAAAAATCTTTACGACCACTTTTAAACCGCACCTCTATAATGTCATATTTTTGGTCGGCAGGCAGGCTCATATTCGAGAGCCAATCGAATACATTTAACCGATTGCAGCCACCAGTTTGGCAACCACTACTGTTACAACCAGCAGCAGCTTCGTTTATTGAGCATGTATTACAACCTGACATTTAGTTCTTCTCTATTGGTACAAAATACGAGTATGTTATGCATATAACCAATGGTAGATTTAGTATTTAATCTAAATAGTGTCTCTAAGAAAAAACATCGAAATTGAAACAGTTTCTTTTGGCGACCTTTCCATTTTTTTCTAATCGATTGATACTTAGGCATCAACTCATAGAAAGAAAACAAAAATCTCATCCAAAATAATCCTATTTGACAAAAATCGTCTGTTTTCTTAGAGGCACTAAATAGGGCAAAAGATCATCGGAGATATCTTTACGGTAATAGATATTGTTCCAATGAATGGATTCCAACCTTTTGTAAGCTAAGTTTTTAGCCTCTGGAATGCTGTTAGCTA
>JALSJD010000101.1 GCA_026989535.1 Cyclobacteriaceae bacterium | reverse complement strand
CGGCTCTGGGTACTTTAACCCCTGATAATCTCCCGATAACTATCGGGATGACTATCAGGGGTATTGTTCCTCTGAGAGAGGATAAAAGGTAAATACAAAAAATACCCCACCATTAACCGAACAGGCAGTAGGTACTCGATAATGGCGACAATTCTGGCTGCCTGGATGTGCATTTGTTGATAGGTTCTAGTGCATTAATCGGGCTCAGATTTTGGGCTTTACTTTGCAAAAAACAGAGGAAGCGGAGAGGTTGTGATGCCAAGATTGATTTAGCCTCTAAAAATTTACAGCGTAACAATAAAATCGAAAAAATCTTGCCTGTATGATTTGCCAATTGGTATTTGTGTACTACCTAAATAGATAAACCCTTCGGCAATTGAGCTGATATGTTCAAAGTTAATAAGGTACGATTTATGCACTCTTAAAAACCCCTTGTCCACCAATTTTTCTTCAATGCTTTTGAGTGTATGGCTAATCATATATTTTTCGGTGCCCGTATAAACGTAGGCATAGTTATCAATAGCCTCTACATGAGTTATTAACTGAGGCTCTAAAGCAATAAGCTCTTGGTTTTTTTTAACAAATAGCTTTTTAGAGCGGTAGCTTAATGGTTTCTGTTTAGAAAAGGCTAGCTCAAGATTAATTTTAAGGTCGCGTTCATCAAAAGGTTTAATCAGGTAGGCTACGGGGTTGGTTTCTTTAACTTTTTGTATGGTGGCGGCATCAAAATATGAGGTGATGTACATAAAGGGTATCTTGTACTTTTTAGTTAAAAGGCCACCCAATTCAATGCCATCTCTATCTCCTTCTAAATTAATATCTACCAAGGCCATTTGCGGAGCCAATTTATTAATGGCTTCCAGTGCTTCATCAACGCTTGCTGCAATGCCGTTAACTGAGTAGCCAAAATCCTCAAGGTTCATGGCAATATCATCGGCAATGATAGGTTCATCTTCTACTACTAAAACAGATGGTTGATTCATACGAGTTTAAATTTTTCGATGGTTAAAATATACGTTGTTCCTGCCGAACTATCTACCAAAACGGTTGCTTTTAATTTGCGTGATAGTGAATTTATTAACCGAATGCCGTACCCTTCCTCTACATTATCAGATTTTGTAAAACCTTTGCCATTATCTTTCACAGTTAGTTTTAGGTTGTCTTTATCTTTTATTAATTGAATAAACAGTTCGCCTTTGCTACCTTCAAATGCGTATTTTAGCACATTGGTAACCAGTTCGTTTAAAATTAGTCCTAAAGGAATAGCGGTATCAACATCTAAACGGAGGTTATTAATGTCGGAAACAAAGGTTATTTGTTTGTGGTTAATGCCATAGGAGGCAAAAAGGCTTTCCACTAAATTTCTACTATAATCCTCCATCTCGATGCCTGTTATATTATCTTTTTGGTAGAGTTTTTGATGAATAAGTGCCATGGCTTTTACCCTACTTTTGCCTTCGTTTATTGCTTGCTTGGCAGCTTTGTCCGAAATATACCTCGATTGCAGGTTTAGCAGGCTCGAAATTATTTGCAAATTATTTTTTACCCGGTGATGAATTTCTTTTAAAAGGGTTTCTTTTTCGGCAAGCGAAGTTGAAATGATGGCATTGGTTTTAGACTTTGAGCGTAGTAAAATAAAGAGAAAAATAATGCCCAACACCACAAAACATACCATTAATATAAAAACATCTCGTTGATTTCTACTTTTTGCTCCTGATAATTGTAGCTCAATAATTTGCCTTTCTTTCTTCTCTGTTTCGTATTTTTTTTCCAGATCGTGTAAAATGCTTATTGACTCTTTGCTAATTAATGAATCTCTACTGGCGGCAAATTTAGTAAGGTACAGGTAGGCCTCGGGGTATTTGCCCAAAGCCGCCAACACTTTGGCTTTAGAGGCATAAAACTTGTTAATAAATGCCAAATTATTTAGTTTTTTTAATACAGATTCGACCTTATTTAGGTGTTCAAGAGCCAATGGGTACTTTTCCCTTTTTATGTATATATCACTTGCATTTATCAAGGCTGTAATAAAAGATTCAGTTTCTGTTTGTTCACTATCAGCATCTATAATTTGTTTACAAAAATATAAGGCACTATCTAATTGATTTTTTTGCATATAATAACCAGACAAACCCAAATAAGCACTGGACGTGATGTAGCCTAGATTATTTTCTTTAGTAATAGCCAATGCCTTTTTAAGTAAGGCAAATGAGGAGTCTGCTTCTCCTGTATGAGAAAATGAAATAGCCATATTGATAAGGCTGCCAGCAATACCTTCGCTATTCTTATTTTTGAGTTCAATATCATAAGATTTGCGAAAATACTCGAATGATTTTTGATAGTTTTCCTGCTCTTTAAACAAAATACCAAGGTTATTATAAGTGGTTTCGAGGCCTCCTCCTCCAATTTTTTCCCTTAAGCCAATAACTTCTATATAAAGCTGGGCTGCTTCCTCCACCTGTCCCGAAATTTCTTTTAACAGCGCCATCATTTCTAATGAAACTGCCTTCCAATAATCATCTCCAATAGTATTAGATAGTTGAATGGCTTTGTTGGTGTATTTTAAAGATGAATCGTAATTGCTAAGGGAGTACTCCCAAGCCAAATCGTTGTAAAGACCTACTTTTTTAGTCGAGTCTATTTCACTCTCAAGGTAGCCTTTAAATCTAATAATTTCTGGGGGATCATCCTGAGCGAAAAGCAGGTTCGAGCTAATGCTACAAAGCACCAATAATATAACTTTAAGAAATCTTGAAAGTAAGAACATATTGTAAAATGGCTTTCCTAATCACTCAATCTAAGTAACATTTAAAAATGTTACTTTAAAAGTAAAAAAATGCAGATTTTAAGAAATATTTTACAAAGTCACCTTAGTCGTTTAATATGCTTTCCAATTTGTAGTCATACAGGGGCTTCTCTACAAAATCTTTTACCTCAGGATGATTGGCTCGCACATTGGCATCTAATAGATCCAGGGCAGAAGTTAGCATATACAAATCGATGCCGGTTAGGTTTAGAGTTTTAAATTCAACCAAAAAATCCCAGCCACTTTTTACAGGTAAGTTAACATCAAGGAATATTTTGTTGGGGTTTTCGGTAGTAGAATCTAGTAAATAGGCAATGGCTTTATCAACAGAGTTTTTAATAATTACTTCTATTTGTGGATACAACTTACCAAACAGCATCTGATTG
>JALSJD010000100.1 GCA_026989535.1 Cyclobacteriaceae bacterium | reverse complement strand
CCCCCTCCTTCATGCACCATACTAATATCATCGCCAAAAAAATCGTACCCCAACACAACATTAAATTCATCGTCTTCGCCAACTTTTAAACGCCCACGAATATCTAGTTTCTCTGTCGGATTATTTGTACCCACACCTACATTACCATTTGTATAATAAATATTGCCTGTGCCATTATTGCTTGGGTCAACCCATTGCGCATTGCTTACATAAAATGTAAGAACGGTAAGTATGAGTGCTATTATTTTTTTCATATTTTGGAGGGTTTAAAAGATTGTATAAATTATTTTTATTTTACAGTACTTTTCATCGCAATAGAAAATAGTATTCTCACTAAGAATTATTTTTTTTACTGATTGAAAAATTAAGAGAAGGTTTATGGTATTTATCTAGTGTGGTGATTTAGGTTAGTTTGGCTGATACCAAAATATTTAATAATATTATTTTTTCCTAATTATTATAATAAAACATTTAATTTATATTAATTATTTGCGCAATACATAGACTATTGTCTATGCTTAAATTCCTTAATATTTTCGTAACTAAAAGATTATCTGATAGTTACGAAACAAGATTTTGATTTTTTATAAATAAAAAAAGAAAGGTATAATTATTTTAATATTGTACCATTTTTAGCTAAAATAATGGTAAAAACCGTCAGGGTTTATTATTGAAAATCAATAACTCGGTATCCAAAAAATTAGTAATAGGTTTCTGTTATGCTAACGGAAGCTGTGCAGGAATAATGTAATTTTGCAACATAACTAAACTAGGAATTATGAAACTAAGCATTGGCGATAAAGCCCCCAACTTTAAAGTAAACAACCAAAATGGAGAGCCAGTAAAGCTATCTGATTTTAAAGGCAAAAAAATTATCCTCTATTTTTATCCTAAAGACCAAACCCCAGGCTGCATTGCCGAATCGTGCAATTTAAGAGATAATTACACCGCTCTTTTAAAAGCTGGTTATGTGGTATTAGGCGTTTCTAAAGACAGCGAAAAATCGCATCAGAACTTTATAAAAAAACAAAACTTACCCTTTCCACTTTTAGCTGATACAGAGTTGGTCGTTCATAACCTCTATGGCACTTGGGCAATGAAAAAGCTCTATGGCAGGGAGTATATGGGCACTTTACGCACCACTTTTGTAATTGATGAGCATGGCCTTATCGAAGACATTATTGAGAAGGTTAAAACCAAAGACCATACAGCTCAGATATTAAAATAAGCTATTTATAGCATAGACATAGCATAGACAAAGATGAAAATGGTACCCCTCAATGACTATTAAATTCTTGTATTTGAGATAGAATCATTTTTAAGGTAACTTATGAGGTATTTAATTGTAATAGAAGAAACTGATACAGGCTTTAGTGCTTACGTACCTGACTTATCAGGTTGTATCTCCGTAGGCGAAACTAGAATGGAGATAGAAAACAATATACAGGCTAAAACAGAAGGCCTTTCGCTATTGATTCCAAGTGTGGCGTGAAAGTAAAGCAAATCATCAAATTACTTGAGCAAGATGGATGGTATCTTGTTGCACAAAAAAGAAGCCACAAGCAATATAAACACCCAAAAAAATTGGTAGAGTAACAGTTCCTAACTATGGTAAAAACATTGATCTTGCAAAAGGAACTGAAAATAGTGTACTTATACAAGACTGAACTTGAGTAAAAGCTAAATTTAACTATTCTTCAAAAATCTAGCGAGTGTTTTGGTAAATCGACCAACATCTAAAATCATATATCTATATTTGTGCAAACTCTTAGTAACTGTAATAATTAATGACTAAAAAGACGACCGAGGAATTAAGCAAAATTGCCTCACAAGTTCGGAGAGATATTCTTAGAATGGTACACGCTCAAAATTCTGGGCATCCAGGAGCCTCATTAGGTTGCACCGATTTTATGGTAGCACTCTATTTTAAAATTCTAACTAAAAACACTGCCTTTAATATGGATGGAAAAGGAGAAGACCTCTTTTTCCTATCTAATGGCCATATCTCACCCGTATTTTATAGTGTATTGGCTCGAAGTGGCTATTTTGATACCAAAGAGCTTTCCACTTTCCGGCAAATTAACAGCAGGTTGCAAGGCCACCCTGCTACTGAAGAAGGCCTGGAAGGCATTCGCATTGCCTCGGGCTCATTAGGGCAAGGATTATCCGTAGGGCTGGGGGCGGCCCAAACCAAAAAATTAAATAATGATGCCAGCTTGGTGTACGTTCTTATGGGCGATGGTGAGTTAAACGAAGGCCAGATTTGGGAGGCTGCATTATACGGTGCACATAAAAAAATAGATAATATTATTGCTACCGTAGATTATAATAGGCAGCAAATAGATGGCCCCATTGAAGAGGTAATGTCGTTGGGAGATTTAAAAGCGAAATGGGAAGCATTTGGCTGGCAAGTAATTGAAACAGATGGCAATGATATGAATACCGTTGTACAAAGTTTAGAAAGAGCAAAAACAATGACGGGCAAGGGCAAGCCCATTTTAAATTTAATGAAAACCGAAATGGGTTATGGCGTAGATTTTATGGTAGGCACCCATAAGTGGCACGGAGTAGCTCCTAATGATGAGCAATTAGCCAATGCATTAAGCCAATTAGAAGAAACACTGGGCGATTATTAATTCTCTGATATAGAAACTGATGACTAAATATACATTTACAGAAAAAAAAGACACTCGCTCCGGGTTTGGAGATGGCCTTACCGAATTAGGCAAATCTAATAAAGACGTTGTGGCGCTTTGTGCCGATTTAACAGGTTCGCTTAAAATGGGCGATTTTAAAAAAGAAAACCCCGAGCGTTTTTTTCAAACAGGCATTAGCGAAGCTAATATGATTGGAATGGCTGCTGGTATGACCATTGGAGGCAAAATACCTTTTACAGGTACTTTTGCAAACTTTTCAACCTCTCGGGTGTACGATCAGATTAGACAAAGCATTGCCTACTCCGAAAAAAATGTAAAAATATGTGCTTCGCATGCAGGAGTTACCCTGGGCGAAGATGGTGCTACTCACCAAGTGCTGGAAGACATTGGTATGATGAAAATGCTGCCTAATATGACCGTTATAAACCCGTGTGATTATAACCAAACCAAAGCAGCCACCTTAGCCATTGCTGATTTTGAGGGGCCTGTTTATTTACGCTTTGGTCGGCCAAAGGTGCCGGTATTTATGCCTACTGATAAGCCTTTTAAAATTGGAGAAGCTATTTATTTAGTGGAGGGTTCTGATGTCTCTATTTTTGCCACAGGCCATTTAGTTTGGGAAGCCATTCTAGCCGAAGAAATTTTAGCTAAAAAAGGCATAAAAGCTGAAATTATAAACATCCATACCATTAAGCCATTAGATGTTAAAGCCGTTTTAAAATCTGTAAAAAAAACAGGTTGTGTGGTAACTGCCGAAGAACACCAGCGTAATGGTGGTTTAGGAGATAGTATTGCACAGGTGCTTATGCAAAACAACCCTGTGCCATTAGAATATGTAGCAGTAAACGACCAATTTGGTGAAAGTGGAACGCCTGAGCAGCTTATGAAAAAGTACGGATTAAGCGCTTCGGATATTGTAAATGCTGCCCTTAAAGCTATAAAAAGAAAATAAGTGAATATCCAAGAAGATGTTTCCCTAAAACCCTTTAACACCTTTGGTATTGAGGTATCTGCCAAGTTTTTTATTGAGGTTAAAACCGAAAATGAACTAATCGAATTGTGTAAAAGCAATTTTTTATCTGGCAAACAACACCTTGTTTTGGGCAGTGGAAGTAATATTCTATTTACCAAAAATTTTGATGGGGTGGTGATTAAAAACTCCATAGAAGGTATTCAATTTAAAAAGAGTGGAAAGCTTATCAGAGTAATTGCTGGTGGTGGTACTAATTGGCATAATTTAGTGATAAAATCACTTGAGAATGGAGCTAATGGGTTAGAAAACTTATCGCTTATTCCTGGTACCGTAGGGGCAGCTCCTGTGCAAAATATTGGCGCCTATGGACTCGAACTCAAAAATGTATTTGAACAACTACGAGCTGTTGACATTGCTACAGGCAAAGTTAAGCAGTTTACCAAAGCACAATGCTCCTTTAAGTACCGCTCGAGTGTATTTAAAGAAGAGTTAAAAGGTAAATATGTTATTACAGAAGTAACCCTAGATCTTCATAATACAGCCGAAGTAAATACAAACTATGCTCCTATCCGTATTGCTTTAGAAAAAAAGGGCATTGAAAAACCTACTTCAAAAGACGTTGCTGACGTAGTGATGGAAATAAGAAACAGTAAGTTGCCCGACCCAACTAAAATTGGAAATGCAGGTAGTTTTTTCAAAAATCCGCTAATACCAAAGGTAGATTATAAGGAACTTCAATTTAAATTTAATGGAATGCCCGCTTTTCCTCAAGCGGCTCATAATAAAGTAAAAATACCAGCCGCTTGGTTAATAGAGCATGCAGGTTGGAAAGGAAAAAGGATTGAAAACATTGGAGTGAGCGAAACACAAGCGTTAGTGTTGGTTAATTATGGCAAAGGCACCGGCAGAGACCTTAAAGATTTATCGAAGGAAATACAGGCATCTGTATTTAAAAAGTATAAAATTAAACTTGAAGTAGAGGTTAATATTTTGTAGGGCAAATCCCTCATTATTCATTTTATGCCAACAAATACAGGGATGCCTATCTAGCAGGTGGTTTTTTAAGTTGAAATAAGTTGAAATAAACTATATCAGTTCTGTTAGCCCCTTTATTTCTCCCCTGTATTTTTCCGTTTTAACCCCAAATTTTTCTAAAAAATCAACGCCCTCGTCAGAAGCCAAGCCTTTGTACTCAGCATAAGATTTTAGGTAAATTACCTTTTCGATGCCCATTGAATAAATAATACGAGCGCAAGCTAAACAAGGCGAAAGCGTAACATATAAAGTAGAACCGGCTACCGAAGCATTATTTTTAACCGCATATAAAATGGCATTTTGCTCTGCATGAATAGCCAGGGAGCAACTTCCTTTAGAGTCTCGTGCGCAACCTGTCTCAGGAAACTCTTCATCGCAGTTATGCGTACCTGCAGGAGGGCCATTATAGCCGATGGAAATAATGCGCGTATCTTTAGTTAACACTGCACCCACATGCCTTTTAATGCAATGCGATTTTTTGGCAAGATTTGCTGCCAATTCCATATAAATATCGTTAAATTCTAATTTGCTCATATTCGTAAATCATCCAACTTCTTCAATTGCTATATCGCTTAGGTTAAGAAATCGTAGGGGAGGTTGAAACTCTGCCCTTTCAATTTTACACTTAGCCAAAGCAAATATTTTATAATTATTTTCCTTTTTTCATCATCAAAATTTTGGTTTGGCGGTTTTTAATCGAAGCTCTAAATTTTCAATTTGCCACCAAAATCCCTATGTATTTTTTAGCAAGTGTTGGCGTGTCGTTATTATTATAATTTAGGGGTAATATTTTCAATATCTTCTTTTTTTACTTTATCCAATGATAAGTGTACAATTTCATTACCTATATTTTTGAAATCAATTTCTTTTAAATCTAATCTTCTCACTCTTCTATTGTGCTGAGTATGATAATTCAACGTTAAATCAGTCAAATTCCAAGCTGTTGTCCATATTGTTGAACTACGCATAAGTTCTGGGGATTTTGTTGCACCGTCAGCAACATTACCTTCTGCTGCATCATCACCAAGTGGTAATTGAAAATTAGCAAGAATTCTAAATGTTTCGTAAACGGCCTCTTCTGCATTATCAAGTTCACGTGCTAACTGTGTCCAAACTGTTGCTCTAATAAAACGTGATGGAGGAGTATTGTCACCTGGCATTCCCAATAAACTTGTTCCGTGTCCTGTTGGCTTTATCTCTAATCCATTTAGGGTTTTTGCAGGAAATCCTTTTTGTGATAGATTGATGTAATTTCTCACATTGGTTATATGCCAGTCATAGGATGGTTTATTTGTGCAAACTTTTAGCGGTGCATCAAAAATTTTAAATTTTCCATCCACAACTTCAATTACAATGGAGGCTCCGCTTTTATCATTAATCATCCAATGTGCGTCTGTTGTTGTACCAATTGCTTTTTCAATAACAGGGACAATTATTACATTATTTATTTTTTCTTTAACTTCTGTAACTGATGAAAACCGTGATAAAATATAACTAACGATATCCATTGATGTTAAGCATTTTTCAGCATATTTTTTTTCATATTTTGCATAATCAACTTCTCCTGAAAAATAAAACATTCCAACAGCAAGTCCTTTCTCATTTAACCCATCCGCTATAAAATCAGTCCCAATCATATCCAAGCCAACAAATCCATACTTAACTTTGTATTTTACTCCATTTACACCATCAGGAGTAGAGCCAATAAACTCAAACCCTCTTGGAACAATTGCCACTCGTGAGTTAAGGTCAAATGTTCCCCATTCCATTGTTCTGCCGTAAACTACTCCACCGTCTTTTGCTACTAAACAGATACCTGTACACGCATTTACATTAGTTTGTGTGAATAGTACAATTGTCAAACTTAATATCAACGTTTTATAAATACTCTTTTTCATCTTTTCTCTTTTAATGGTTATTAAATCTTTTTGAATTTATTGATTTTTATTTAATGCACGCCAACAATCGTCTAAATTCAACAATTTTATTTTTATATTCGAGTATAAATATGGAAAAGCGTTATAAAACTTTAAAAGAATTTTACCCATTCTACCTTACAGAGCATTTAAACCCTGTGTGCAGAACTTTGCATTTTATTGGCACATCCTTGCTTTTAGCCGATGCAATTTATGCCGTAGTAAGTCAGCAATATTGGCTTTTATGGCTGGTGCCGGTAATTGGTTACGGCTTTGCATGGACAGGTCATTTTTTCTTTGAAAAGAACAAACCCGCTACTTTTCAGTATCCTTTTTACAGTTTGGCTTCTGACTTTATTATGTTTAAGGATTTACTCATAGGAAAACAACCATTTTTAATAAAGAAGCCCAAATAGCTTTTTAGCTAATACTCCATCAATGAAATTTTTAAAGATAAGTGCCATTATTATTATCACTTTAAGCATAGCCATATATGTATCGTCTGACTATTTTATTGAACAAAAACTAAAATCAGAGTTAACTAAAATCATCAATACCGATTCATTAAACTACTACACATTCAGTATTGAAAAACTGGATTTGAGTATTGTTACAGGATCGGTTACCATTAAGGGTGTAAAAATAATGCCTACCAAAGCAGCGTTAGATAGCTTGGAGCGTTTCAGCAATAATGTTCGAGTGCTTATTAATTTTTCTTGTGATAAAATTATAATGAAAGAACTTGAAATAAAACACTTTTTAAAAACGAAGGAACTTATCATTGAAAAATTTATTGTAGAAAAGCCTTCGGTTACCTATAGTTTTAACAAAAACAAAAGTCATAATGCGAAAACACTGGCTCTCAATAATTTATTCTCTAATTCTTTTAAAAAAGCAGCACTGGGTAAATTTATTATAGATGATGCCCAAATCAGCATTAAGGATATAAGTGAAACACAAGATTTGGTAAAAGTCGATAATTTTTATTTTCAACTAACCGATGCAATGGTGGATTCTTCTACTATTCATCGTTTTTCCCCATTTGATTACAGCAATATTGAATTTTCGGCAGATAGTATTCACATAAACATAAACAAAGATTTTACTATATTAACAGGAGCACTGTATTTTAATGCAGAGAAAAACACAACAGTTATTAATAATTTTAAACTAAAACCAGCGTACAGTCAGAAAAGGTTCTCGAGGATTAATACTGTACAAAAACAATGGGTAGCCATCAGTTTAGATACTTTTAAAATTACGGATATCCAATTTGAAAAATTGGTACAACATGGTGAGTTTGAAATTAACAAAATGACATTAGTAAATGCGAACGTAGGCCTATTTAAAGATAAATCAAAACCAGAGCCACTCCTTAAAAAGCAATTATTGCCTGCCAGTGCTTTAAAAAACATAAAAATGAACCTCACTATTGATACCATAGAAGTTAAACGCAGCAGAATTGTGATTAATGAAAAAAGCAAGATATCAGGTCAGGTAAGTATGCTTAGTTTTAATGAATTGAATGCTCAAGTGTATGGCTTTACTAACGACTCCATCAAATTAAGCATTAATAATTATTTATCGGTATATGCCCAAACTAAAATTATGAACGCTGCACCGGTAAATTTTGAAGCTCAGTTTAATCTTTTAAGCACGAACGATACGCATACTATTAAAGCTAAAGTTGGCTCGGCACAAATGAGTGTGTTTAATAAAGTGTTGGAGCCAATGATGCTTGTAGTGGTAAAATCAGGAAAAATTATTTCATTAGATTACCAATATACTGCTACTGATACAGAAGCGTTTGGTACGCTGGATTTTGAATATGAAAACGTTAAATTAGAAGTACTAAACAAAACAGAACAAACAAAAAAACAAGGGTTTATGAGCCTTGCTGCCAACACGGTATTAAAATCTAATAACCTAAAAGAGCAAGGCAAAAACTACTCACAAGGAGTAATTAAGGCACAACGAGTGCAAAATAAAAACATTTTTCCGTACTTATGGCATACGGTACAATCAGGAATTATTTACACCATGGCGCCCGCCTTATCTGATGTGAAAAAACAAGAGAAGAAAGCTGGTAAAACAGGCTGGTTTAAGACGAAGTAATATGGTTATTTCTTCCAACTTCTATACGTATAGCCTTTAAATGCGTAGAATATAATCATTAAATAGGCCGGAATAAGAATAAGGTAAGCAATTTGATTGCCGCTTTTAGCCGTGTCTGCAATTCCTTCAGCCATATTAGCCTCGTTAATAGCACCAGCCCAAGCTCCATATAATAATGGAAAAACAGCTCCCCCAATAATACCCATCACCAATAGTGCTCCAGCAATTTTAGTGTAACCACCAACTCCTTCAAGTGCTAATGGCCAAATAGCTGGCCAACAAAGTGCATTAGCCAACCCAAGCAACGACACTAAAATAATAACCCACGGAATGGCTGGCATACCTGGTAAATTAATCAAGATAGAATCTGGAACAACTACGATGGCTAGTACAAGTACGATTCCTAAAAAGCCTGATAGTTTTAAAGCGGCCATTTGCGACACATACGTAGGGATTAACAAAATACCTAACACATAGCCCACCATCATCGAGGTCATGGTAAAGGAGGTTAGCTTAAGGTAAAAATCACCATTTTCGCCATATACTCCTAACTGCTTACCAAAACTGCCAATAGAATCTCCGGCAATAACCTCTGCAGCAACGTAAAGCATTAGCGTAATTACACCCAGTACTAATTGAGGGTGTTTAAAAGCTCCTTTTATCTGTTTAAATATACTTAAATGAGCAACCTCTCCATCTTCGTCAAGGTTAATTTCTGGTAGTGGAGAAAATTTAATCATTACAGCCAATACCAAAATAACAATGCCCATATAAATGTAAGGTGATTGCAGTTGAAGTGCCAAGGCATCCAAGGCTTCTCCTCTAGCTACCACATCAAGGGCTGCAATTTTATCAGCCGTGTAATCTTGCATATTAGAAAGCACCAAGGCAGTTAACGCCAGTGGTGCTATAAACCCTGCCAGTTTATTGGCAATACCCAACACACTTATTCTTGCCGCAGCACTTTCGCGGGGGCCAATAACCACTACATAAGGGCCGGCTGCGGTTTGCAAAATGGCTAACCCTGTACCCATAACAAATAAAGCAGCCAAAAACAATTCGTACGTACGGGCTTCGGCTGCAGGGTAAAACATAAACGCACCTAGCCCTATTACGCCTAATCCCAAGGTTAAGCCATTTTTATAGCCCACTTTTTCGATTACCCAAGAGGAAGGAATGGCCATTACAAAATAAGCAATGTAAAAAGCAAAGGTGACAAAATAGGCTTGAGACTCCGTAAGCTCACAGGCCAATTTAAAAAATGGAATTAACGGCCCATTTAACCAGGTAACAAATCCAAATATAAAAAACAAGGCAGCCAAAATAATCATTGGCATTACTGTATTCGATCTTTCTACCAAAGGGGTACTATCGTTTTGTGACATGTTTAGGTTATTGATGTAGGTTAAAATTATAATTTAAGTGGCAACAAGTTCTCCGCTATTATCAATTAATAAGGTTACAGCATCTGTTTTAAATCTTCGTTCTGCCTCTTTGTTTTTTTTAATGCCCGAAACTATGGTTTTACTCTGTTCAATCCAATGCTTAGGTGCTTTTTCAACTTTTTTTTATCATTTTAATGCCAATTTTATTTTTTAGACCTCTCTTACCAGATGCCCACCTGTAGCAGAAGAGGTAAACTAATTGTCTAAAGTATCCCTTCTTTTTTCATTTTTAAAAAATACTTTTTGGTTGCTTCCATCACCTTAGGTGCGAGCCAAAGTGCAGATATCATAGTAGGAATGGCCATCATAGCATAAAAAGAGTCAATCACATTTATAATAAAATCTAAAGAGGCAACTGCGCCCAACACAATACTTACTACATATACTACTCTATAAAAGTGGGCTTTCTTAGTTCCTATCAAAAACGCTAAACTTTTTTCGCCATAATACGACAAGGAGAATAATGAGGTGATTGCAAAAATTAAAACAGCCAAGAATAGCAAATAGCTGCCTACATAAGGAATGGCATTATTAAAAGCGTGAACAGTAACAGTAATTCCATCTATGCCTTCCTCTTGCCAAGTGCCTGTTACTAAAATAGCCAATGCAGTAAGTGTGCATACCAATAAAGTATCAATGGCTGGCCCTAACATACCTACAAGCCCTTCTCTTACAGGCTCATCTGTTTTAGCCTGTGCCTGCACCATTGGAGCCGTTCCAATACCAGCTTCGTTTGAAAAAGCGGCCCTTTTTGCCCCAATAATAATAATGGCGCCTACTGCACCACCCAAAACAGATTTTGCACTAAAAGCATCGGTAAAAATCAAGGCCAAAGAGGCAGGCACTACCTCCAAATTTACAATAATGATGTATATAACTGAAAAGAAATAAATCACTACCATTAAGGGTACTAGCTTACCCGCAATTTTAGCAATTCGCTTGATGCCACCAAAAATTACAAAACTTACAAGCACCATTAGTGTAACCCCTATAATCCATTGCGAGGTGGCTCCTTGATCTAGCCCATTGGGTACGAGTATTACATCTCTAATTACTTTAGTTAGTTGATTGGCTTGAAAAATTGGCAGTACGCCTACCATAGCAGTTAAACTAAAAAAGACGGCCAGCGGTCTCCATTTTTTACCCATCCCTTCTTGAATAACATACATAGGGCCTCCTTGTGCAACACCGGCATCATCGCGCCCACGAAACATTACGGCCAAAGTGATGGTAAAATATTTAGTAACCATGCCAATAACAGCACTTACCCACATCCAAAATATGGCACCAGGGCCACCCATAGTAATGGCAACTGCCACCCCCGAAACATTACCCATACCTACCGTTGCAGCAAGTGCCGTGGAAAGTGCCTCGTAATGGCTAATTTCACCTTCTTCTCCAGGTTTATCGTACTTGCCACGTAAAATATTTATCGCGTGAAAAAAATACCGGTAAGGTGTAAATCTTGAGTAAAATACAAAAAACAAACCTCCTCCCACCAATAATAAAAGAAGGGGTGTGCCCCATATCCAGCCCGAAAAAGCCAAGACAGCATCGTGTATGTGTTGAAAAATAGTATCCATAAGATGCGATATTACTTAAAAATACCTTAAAATTTGAGTTCGTACCTAAGGAATCGCTTTTAGAAAATACATAGCCGCCATTTTTTGGGAAATTACAACACACTCTCCCCATCCATATTGGTAGTTAGCACCGCACTCATATAATCGAAATATGGCCTGATAGCAAGGAAGGTTTCCACCACCTCCTCTATAAAATTGGGGCTTTGCACTTCTTTATCTGTAAACTTACGAAACACATAAAACTGCTTTTTACGGATTAAGTCGATAGCCGGATGTGCAGGGTTAAACCCTCTGGGAGCAGACTTAACTTCTTCGCCTTGCAGTCCGCCAAAGATAGATTTAAACGTTGGTTCGTTTAAAATGGCTCGCATTTCAGAATCATCTTGCTCAAATTCTTTACGAATACGTTTTAAGTCGTCTGGTTCTGGCCCATAAAACCCGCCCCCAACAATGCAATTACCAGGTTCAATATTTAGGTAATATCCTCCTCGTAATTCTTTGGTAGCACGAATAAAATAGCCCGCAAACCGGGTTTTGTAAGGCGTTTTATCCTTCGAAAACCGAACATCACGGTAAATTCGAAATACTTTATGCTTCTCAATTTGGTCTGTTTGCAACAAACGGTCTTCCACCGCTTGGTAAAACACTTTTACTTCCTTTTGGTGATGTTGAAATATAGGTTTGTGGTTATTAAACCATTCCCTCGTATTATTTTGTTTAAGGTCTTTTAAAAACTGAAACAGTTCTTTTGAAATCATAATTTATGGGTTGTATCTATTCTATTTCTCTAAGGTATCATGATTATGAATCACTGCCTCAACTTGATATCTAAATTCTTTACAACTTACCTTTGCACACTAATTTTTTCTATAAAATGGTCGAAGAGCAATTAAGTCCCCAAGAAATTGAGCAATGTATTTCTATTTTAGATAAATTAAATAATAATGCCGACACACTCTTTAGTTTACCCGAAGACCAACGAATTAGCTTAATGAAAGCTGCTGGCCTGTTGTCTCGCCCAATCCGTGATAAATTTCAGCAACGCAGAAAAGATGCAAAAAAGGCGGCCAAGCGTAAAATGATTGAGCGAGACAAACATACACGAAAAGAAACGGGTATTCGTAGCGCACGAGAGTCCATTGTGTTTGAAGCTCCTCTCTTATTGGAGGCTCCTAACGATGAAAATCGAAAATTAGAGTCGCCTAGAAATTGCTATGTATGCAAAACGGTTTATACCAAAATGCACCATTTTTATGATACGATGTGTCCCAACTGTGGCGATTTTAATTATGCCAAGCGGTTTCAAACCACTGATTTAACCAACCAAGTAGCCGTAGTAACTGGTGCTCGTTTAAAAATTGGTTATCATATTACCTTAATGCTGCTTAGAGCTGGAGCTACCGTAGTGGCTACTACACGTTTTCCGGTGGATTCCGCGCAACGTTTTGCTAAAGAAAAGGACTTTTATAAATGGGGCAAGCGATTGCATATACACGGATTAGACCTTCGGCATATCCCTAGTGTGGAAATATTTTGCAATTACATTGAGCAGCAATACGATCGGTTGGATATTTTAATTAATAATGCAGCCCAAACGGTACGCAGGCCTGCTGGCTTTTACCAACATTTAATGGATAAAGAAGCCATGCCCTTCGAAGAGCTTCCTCCATCTGTTAAAGAGGTTTTGAACAATCATAATACGTGCTTACAAGAATTGAGGTCGCTCTCATCCATTTCAACCAATAATCAACATACTAATTTACCTGTTAGCTGGCACGGCTCGGAACCCGGCATAGGTTTAAGAGCTTCTGCTAAATTATCGCAAATACCTTATAGTTTCGATAACTCGTTACCCAGCAAAGAAGTTTTTCCTGAAGGTAAGTTAGATGCTGATTTGCAACAGGTGGATTTAAGAAAAACGAATAGTTGGCGATTAAAATTAGGCGAGATAGAAACTCCAGAAATGGTAGAAGTTCAATTGGTTAATGCAGTAGCGCCCTTTGTGCTATGCAATAAACTATCTCATTTAATGCGTAAAAAAAATACGGGCAAAAAGCATATTATTAATGTATCGGCTATGGAAGGCAAGTTCCATCGTTTTCATAAGGAAGACCGCCACCCACATACCAATATGGCCAAAGCTGCCCTCAATATGATGACCCATACCGCTGCTTCTGATTTTGCCAAGGATGGCATTTATATGAATGCCGTAGATACGGGTTGGGTAACAGATGAAGACCCTGCTGAACTATCGAGAAAGAAAGAAGAAGTACATGATTTTCAACCACCGCTAGATATTGTGGATGGTGCCGCCCGTGTAATGGATCCTTTGATTGATGGCATAAATACGGGCAAACATTGGTGTGGTAAATTTTTAAAAGATTACAGACCCATTGATTGGTGATGTATGAAACGTATCCTCGCATTTATTGCGGGGTCTCCTTTTAATCAATGGGAGATACCGGAACAAGTCCGGTAATTTCTCTACTTTTAATTAAAATTACTCATGCTCAAATACACTCATTTCTACCTTATCCGCATAGAGTTTCTAGGCTTTAGATACCACGGTTGGCAAAAGCAACCTAAGTTTAAAAGTGTACATGGCATGGTGGATAAAACGTTTGAGTTCATTTTGGAGCATAGCAATTTCAAAACTTTGGGGTGTGGCCGCACCGATGCCAAAGTTTCTGCCGATGATTATGCTTTTGAACTCTTTATTAACGAAGATATTATTCCTGAAAAATTGCTTCATTCCCTCAACAAGAACCTCCCATCTGATATAAGAGCTAAGTCGATTGAGGTGGTAGATGAAAAATTTAATATCATTCAGCACGCTAAAACGAAGGAGTATCATTACCATTTCTCCTCAGGCGAAAAATCGCACCCATTTAATGCTCCATTTATCAGAGATTTTGGCAAAGCCCTGCATATAGAAAATATGAAAGCCGCTGCCAAACTGTTTGAAGGCACACATAATTTTAAGCGATATGTAAGCAAACCTGCGACAGGAACTGATTTTGAACGACTCATTAGTAGTGCAGTAATTGAACCCAACACAAAATTTACAGGTGATTTTGTAGCGCATAATGCGTTTGTTTTTAAAGTAAGAGCCAAAGGCTTTATGCGCTACCAAGTACGGCTGATGATGGGCGCCTTGGTGGAAGTTGGCCGTGGTATTTGGAGCATTGATGACCTGAAGCAATCGCTAATCAATTTTAATGGCACGCAAATTAAGCATGTAGCACCGTCTTCGGGCTTAACACTTCATAGGGTTGAGTTTGTGCTGTAATTAAATTAATCTTAGTTTCAAGACCTTAAAAAAAAAGCAGTAATGAGTCCACTTCGAAAACAGACAATTTCCTCTTTTCCTGCGCCTCGTAGTATAATAATACAACATCGTCTTGTCAAAAAGGAATATTTCACACTTAGAACTTTTTCAGCGAGCCCTAATTATGGAATAAGTCGTTACCTACAAATGAAAGCAAGGTCTGCAATTTAGACAAATCGAAAAGATACCCTTATCCTTGGTTCGTGTGTTCACATTAAATAAGTTTGATTGCCACTACAAAGCAGCGTAACTTGCTTGCCTATAAATACAAAGCAGCCTGTATGCTGCCAGAACTACATTTCCACTGAATAATAATTATAAATAGATGAAACAGCTATCAATTTTAACCCTAAGCCTATTCTCGTTTTTAGCATGCTCGCAACCAAAACAGGAACAACAAGTAGCCCCACAAAATAGTTGGCCGAATGGAGTAATGTACGAAATTTTTGTGCAAAGCTTTGCCGACTCCAACGGTGATGGCATTGGAGATTTTAATGGAATGACCTCCAAGCTGGATTACTTGCAAAATTTAGGCATTCAAGGCATTTGGTTAATGCCAATTAGTCCATCACCCAGTTATCATAAATATGATGTAACCAATTATTATGGTGTGCATCCTGATTATGGCACCATGGACGATTTTAAAAACTTTGTGTCAGAAGCCCATAAGCGGAACATTAAAGTGGTAATGGATTTTGTAGTCAATCACTCCTCCTCGGAACACCCGTGGTTTTTGGATGCCAAGTCGAGCAAGGAGAGTAAATATCGTGATTATTATGTGTGGGCAGCTATTGATTCTATTCAAGATCAGCTATCTAAAAAAGAAATAACACTTGACTCGGATAATATTACACAATGGCATAAAAATGGGGAGGACAGGGAGTATTATTATGGCTTTTTTTATGGAGGAATGCCAGACCTAAATTATGACAATCCAACCTTAAGAGCTGAGATGATAAATGCAGGCAAATTTTGGTTACAGGAAGTTGGGATAGATGGCTTTAGGCTAGATGCTGCCAAGCATATTTTTCCTGATGAGCAAGCAGATAAAAGCCATGCATGGTGGATTGAGTTTGGCGATGCCATGCGAAAAGTGAAGCCAGAAGTGTATTTAGTAGGAGAGGTATGGGGAGATGCTGAACTGGTTGGGCCTTATTTAAAAGGGCTACCCTCTATGTTTAATTTCGATTTTCATCATGCCATTAACGACCTTATGCGAACAGAGAGGAATAATGGCATTATAGACGACCTAATTGCTGCCAGAGCTACTTATGCAGTTATACAACCCAATTATTTAGATGCCATTTTTGTTAATAATCACGACCAGAACCGGTTGATAAGCAATGTAAATAACTCTATTGCCAAAAATAAACTGGCCGTAGCTATACTGCTAACCTTGCCAGGTACGCCTTACATTTATTATGGGGATGAAATTGCTATGTTAGGTAAAAAGCCTGATGAAATGATTCGTGAACCATTTCTATGGGATGTTGCAGAAAAAGACTCGCTTCGTACTCGTTGGATAAACCCGGTAAATAGCAACGATTTAACCGTAGTTCCATTAAAGGTTCAAATGGAAGATAAAAACTCTACGTATAATTATTTTAAGGCATGGATTCAAGAACGCAACGAGCAGCAAATTTTACAAACTGGAGAACTGCTTAGCTTACCCTTGCCGGATAATATACTGGGCTATGCACGTAGTTTGGATAGCACAAGAATAGTAGTGCTTCATAACCTTACAAATAATAAAGTTGAAGTAAATCTATCAGATTTGGGCTGTACTAAAATCATTTTTTCTGTAGGCTCTGCAGCACTTATTAAGAATGGAAAAATGGAGATTGAACCTTACCAGTCAGTTATTCTTCAATAAGATTTGTTTTTTTTAGCCCAAAGAGTGTGTTAAAAGATAAAAAATATCCGATTTTTGCGCTGAAATTTATATCCAATTCCTCAAACAAAACAAATATGGGAAAATTTAGAAGTGGTGTATTATTTGGTGACGAAGTAACCGAATTATACAAGTATGCAAACGAAAATGATTTTGCGATTCCTGCCGTAAATGTAACAAGCACAAGCACGGTAAATGCTGTGTTAGAAACAGCCAGAGATTTAAATTCACCTGTTATTATTCAATTTTCGAACGGGGGAGCCACTTTTTTTGGGGGTAAAGGATTGAGTAGCGAAAACCAGTTTAGTGCCATACAAGGAGGTGTTGCAGGCGCTAAATATGTGCATAATATTGCAGAGGTTTATGGGGTAACGGTAGTACTACACACCGACCATGCAGCTAAAAAATTATTGCCTTGGATAGATGGACTATTAGAAGCTGGAGAAAAGTATTTTGCCGAAACCGGACAACCACTTTATAGCTCACATATGCTTGATTTGAGCGAAGAGCCACTCGAAGAAAATATAGAAGTATCCGCTAAATATTTTGAGCGTATGGCTAAAATTGGGATGTCGTTAGAAATAGAACTAGGCTGTACAGGCGGTGAAGAGGATGGAGTGGACAATACAGATATGGACAGTGCTCGTCTTTATACACAACCTTCGGAAGTAGCTTATGCTTACGAAAAACTTGGAAAAATTAGTAACCGATTTACAATTGCAGCGGCCTTTGGCAATGTGCATGGTGTTTATAAGCCTGGTAATGTAGAGTTAACCCCTAAAATACTAGATAACTCTCAAAAGTATATTGAAGAAAAATTTAGCACGGGTAAAAATCCTGTTAATTTTGTTTTTCATGGTGGTTCTGGTTCTTCGAGAGATGAAATTAGAGAAGCGGTTGAGTATGGAGCCATTAAAATGAACATTGATACCGATATGCAATGGGCATTTTGGGATGGAGTAAGAGCTTACGAAGCTGAAAATCATGCGTATTTGCAAGGCCAAATTGGAAACCCTGACGGAGAAGAAAGCCCAAACAAAAAATACTACGACCCAAGAACATGGATGCGTAAAGCAGAACAAAGCATGATTGCTCGTTTGAAAGTTAGCTTTGAGGATTTGAATTGTTTAAACAGAAACTAATTAAGATACAAGACGTTAGACATAAGATTACCTCTTGTGTCTAACATCTAATACCTAATAATCTAACGTTAAACATGAGAATAGCACAAAACAGAGTAGTGCAAATGCACTATACCTTAAAAGATGAAAATGGAGATACCATTGATACATCAGATGGGCAAGAGCCATTGGCTTACATCCAAGGAATTGGAAATGTAGTGCCAGGGTTAGAGGATGCCCTTGAAGGAAAAGCCAAAGGTGACAAGTTACACGTAAGTATCAATCCTGAAGATGGATATGGTGAACGTAATGAGGAAATGGTTCAAGAAGTTGCTAAAAGTGGTTTTCAAAGCGAAGAAGGAGAGGAGCTTGTGCCTGGGATGCAGGTGCAAATAGAAACAAATAATGGCCCTTCTATCGCAATGGTCACAAATATTGAAGGAGATAATGTAACCTTAGATTTAAATCATCCGTTGGCTGGGGTAACCTTAAATTTCGACATCGAAGTAATGGATGTTAGAGAAGCGACAGAAGAAGAAATTGACCACGGGCACGTGCATGGAGTTGGTGGGCATCATCATTAGGTTGAATTTCTTATATTTGAACATTAAACAAAAAAATAGAGGTTATGAAATATATAATTGCAGCATTTTTAGCACTCACTTTTTTTGGATGTTCTTCCATTAAAGTTACATCAGACTATGATACCACGGTAGATTTTACAAAGTTTAAAACATTTGAGTACTACGGTTGGGCAGAAGAAAGTAATAAAATCTTAAATCAATTAGAGCAAGAAAGAATTGAAGATGCTTTTGGAAAGGAGCTAAATAAGCGAGGTTTATCTTATGTAAAAAAAGGAGAAGGTGGAGATTTGATAATTACACTTTATGTAGTTACAGAGCAAAAAACAAGTACCACAGCACACACTACTGGTGCGGGTATGGGTGGTTACGGGTATGGTGGTTATTATGGCTATGGTCCAGCGTATGGTTGGGGTGGAGCTGGTATGCATTCATCTACCACAACCTACTCCGAGCAAGATTATACAGTAGGCACATTAATTATTGATGTATATGATGCCAATGATAAAAAGCTAATTTGGGAAAGTATTGGTAAAGGCACTGTTGCTGAAGCTAAAACACCAGAAGCGAAGGAGAAAAATATAGCCATTGCAGTTCAAAAAATTATGGCTACCTACCCAATAGAAGCAGTTAAAGAATAGGCTGATTATTTGAATATTGCCTATTTGTTATTTCTGAAAACATTGACTTTATGGACAGGCTAAGTATCTTCCTCTAAAACCGATACGCAAAACAATCAAATACTTTTCCTGCCTTAAAAGTAGTAGTGCCAGTTGGCAGTTCCAAAAATCCATCGGCATCTACTAAATTGGCTAAGTCGCCCGAGCCATGACCGGGTAAAGGCGTAGCCATTAAATGCCCTTCCTCATCATAGGCTAATTGCACTTGCAAAAAGTACGTTAAGTCGGGCTTAAAAGTAAAATCTTGCGCCAAACGCGCCTTGATTTTAACAGGTTCTATCCCTTCACTTCTTAGTAAAAAGGGAAGTACATACCTGTTTAACCCCACAAAAGTAGAAGTTGGGTTGCCTGGCAAGGCAAATACTGCGGTGTTATTAGTGGTGCCAAACCAAAACGGTTTACCAGGGCGTTGTTTTACAAAGTGAAAATGTTTTTTTACACCTAGTTCGGTTAAAATTTCTGGCACAAAATCGAGTTTTCCTTTAGATACGCCCCCACTTAAAATAACTACTTGATGGTTGTTTAGTATTTTTTCGAGCGATTTTCTGAGTTTCTTTTTATCATCCACAATATGAAAAATATTGCTTTTAAACCCTTTGGCTGTTAGGTGTGCTTGTAGGTTATATACATTCGATTTACGGATTTGATGAGCCCGTGGAGTTTCATTAATTTCTACCAATTCATCGCCCGTGGCTATAATGCCAACACTCATTCTTTGTTGAACCAACACCTTGCTCTTACCCACAGTGGCCAATACGCCAATTTCTGCGGCAGTTAGTAGTTTACCTTTCTTAATTAGCACATCGTTGGCTTTGCGGTCAGAACCTTGAGGGTGTACGTGTTGCTGGGCTTTTACTTCAATGCCATTATCAATAAAAGCAATACCATCCTTAATTGTAATCTCTTCATATTTAATTATAGTATCGGCATATACTGGGCAAACAGCCCCCGTCATTACTTCAATGCAACTTCCAGATTCTTGTAAAGTTACACTTGGTGAACCAGCAGGTAAAAGTTCTTGCACGTTAAAACTTCGTTTACCAGCTTGCCAATCAGTATATCTAACGGCAATTCCATCCATCATTACCCGATCAAAAGGAGGGAAATCCCTGTCTGCGATAATATCTTCTGCCAGCACTCTGCCAAGGCAGTTGCTAAAATTTACTACTTCGGTATCTGTTATTTTTACTAAATCAAGGATTATCTTATCAATTTCGGCTACTGTAATCATATCAAAAAATGTTTAGACAAAAGTAATGCGGCAATCATTAGCTATCTTTGTTTAACTGTAAAATATTACTCAAAAATGGCTGAACTAACACATATCGATAACAAAGGCAACCCTGCAATGGTGGATGTTTCTGTAAAACAAATCACGCAACGAACGGCTACAGCCCAAAGTATTGTAGAACTTGGGGAGCAGATAATGGCAGAGCTAAAAGAAGGAGAAATCTTTACCAAAAAGGGACCAGTATTTCACACCGCTATTATTGCTGGCACGATGGGCGCGAAGAAAACATCGGAACTTATTCCGTTTTGCCACCCTGTTGGATTAGAAGATTGTAAAATTGAAATTGTTACCGAAGGAACCAGAGCCATTATTACCTGCACCGCTAAAGTAACAGCCAAAACAGGCATCGAAATGGAGGCGATTACAGGAGCCAGTGTAGCTGCCATAACTATATACGATATGTGTAAAGCAATGAGCCACGATATTGAAATTGTGAGTACTCGATTACTCGAAAAGACAGGCGGGAAGAAAGATTTTAAATTTGTTTGACTGTAACTATGCACTACTGGTTAATAGCGTCTCGCTAAGACTAAAAACTATTATGAAAAGCATTATTTTTGTATTGATTGGCAGGGACTTAGCTAGATGCTAAGACCAGTAAATAACGAAAAGACTTTAAGCACAATCTGTATTTTTATTAATTCGAAATTTAAAATGGCACATCAAAAACACACAAAACTACAAAAGCCAATAGGAGGTAAATTTGGCAGAAACGAACTTGGCATTATGGGCGCTCCTTGTGGCGAAATAAAAGCCCTATCTGCTCAATTGATAACCACTTTAAAAGCCCATTGGAATATTGGCTATATAGATGCAGACCATAATGCGCCTGAGCCTGATGGTTGGAGTGCGCTGCAATTTGGTGCAGTAACCGAATTTGTAGATCGCATTTCGTATAAACGATTAGATTCATTAGCGGCAGCACCCGATTTTAGGCATATCGATTTAACCCTTATCAATGCCAATCATAATCTGGCAGCGGCTCAAATAGCTTTTGTGCATCCTAAAAAGGACTTAGCCAAAAAGCAGGATAAGCTTACCAATGTAGTAATGGTGATTTTAGAGAAATCGGTTGAGGCAGTACCAGACTACTTGGTTGCCCATATAAATAATACGGACGTGCCTGTTTTTAAGGCATCTGAACTAGAAAAAATTACCCAATTTATTGATGGTTGGCTTCGCAATCGAATACCAAAATTATACGGATTAGTACTGGCGGGTGGCAAAAGCACTCGTATGAATAAAGATAAATCACAGCTCAAATACCATAACAAACCACAGCAACAACACGCCATAGAATTATTAGAGAACGTGTGCGAGGAGGTATTTGTTTCGAGCCGAGATGAAGGCCAATCGAGTGAATTAGCCGTGCCAAGCATTGCCGATAAATTTATCGGACTTGGTCCCTACGGAGGTATTTTAAGTGCTTTTATGCAAGAGCCGAATGTGGCTTGGTTAGTGATAGCCGTTGATTTACCTTTCTTGGATAAAGCAACTATAAGTAATTTAGTTGAGCATAGAAACCCATCGAAATTGGCCACTTGTTTTATCGATCCTCAAAATGAGTTTCCAGAGCCACTCATTTCTATTTGGGAGCCTAGGGCATATCCTCGAATGCTCGATTTTCTTTCGAAAGGCTATTCGTGCCCTCGTAAAGTATTAATTAATAATAATGTGGAAATTATAACAGAGCGCAATGTACAAGCACTTACCAATGTAAACACACCCGAAGAATTTGAGGAGGCTTTAAAAATTATTAATGGATAATCCCTATACACCCATTAGTTGCTCTTTTTATGATTATTTAGAAGAAGCGGCAACGCTAAAACAAGTGGCTACCATTGTTTAAGGACACCTCTATTTGAATGAAGGTGTTACTGAAATAGTAGAGGCAAGAATTAAAACACTGTTTATAAAGAATAAGGTGGAGTATATGCTGCTTAAAAATAGCCAAGAAATTCGATTGGATAAATTGATTAGCTTTAATGGCAAGCAACTCCCACAATCGTGTTAATTTTGTTAACCAAACACCCCATCCACACCGTCATTCCTGCGAAGGCAGGAATCCCTTCATTCATTGCACAGATTCCCGCCTTCGCGAAAATGACGGATAAAAATAATAATAAATGAAAGTACTCGTTACTGGAGCAGATGGATTTTTAGGTAATAATATAGTGCGTGAGCTTTTGAATAGAAAGATTGAAGTACGTGCTTTTGTTCAAAAAAATAGCCCAGTAACAACACTAGACGACTTACCCATCGAAAAGCTAGCAGGTGATATTTTGAATCCATCTGAAGTAGAAGGCGCTGCCAAATCCTGTGACTATATTATTCACGCAGCGGCAAATACCTCCATTTGGCCTCAGCGATCAGAAATTAGTTGGAAAGTTAATTATGATGGCACCTTAAATGTTATCTCAGCAGCACTAAAGCCAAAAGTAAAACGATTGGTAGCTATTGGCACTGCTACTTCGTTTGGTCACGGAACATTAGAGCAACCTGGTACTGAAGAATCACCTTTTAAATCAGCCAAGTATGGGCTAGATTATATCGACTCAAAACTAGCCGCACAACAAGCAATTATTAAATCGGTGAAGGATGCAGGTCTTGATGCGGTAATTCTGAACCCCACCTTTATGCTTGGGCCTTATGATACCAAACCAAGCAGTGGTGCTTTATTATTGGCTCTTTATAAGGGTGAAATTCCGGGCTACACCAATGGAGGTAAAAATTTTGTGTATGTAAAAGATGTAGCCATAGCAGCTTGCAATGCCCTTAAATTGGGCAAAAAAGGCGAATGTTATTTAATGGCCAACAAGAACCTAAGCTATAAGGATTTTAACCAGTTAGTGGCTGATGAATTAGGTGTTAAGCCTCCAAAGCTAAAAATCCCTAATTTGATTATTTTATTCTATGGCATTCTTTCGCAATGGGTAAGTAAGCTAACTAAAAAGCCCCCAAAAGTGAGTTATTCGGTAGCGCAACTAAGCCTAATTACCAATTACTTTACAGCAGCTAAAGCAGTTAAGGAACTTAATATGCCTCAAACATCTATTAAAATAGCAATTAAAGAGGCCTTTGAATGGTTTAAAGAAAATGGGTATCTTACAACAAAATGAAGAAAGTAAATTTAAAGGATAAAGTAGCTATCATTACGGGGTCAAGCCAAGGCATTGGCAAGGCCATTGCTATTGCCTTGGCAAAAAAAGGGGTTAAAGTGGTATTAAATGGCCGCAATGTAGATAAGCTTACCCAAGCCAAACTTGAATTATTTGCCCAAGGCTATGAAGTGTTGGCAGTACAAGCAGATGTGGGTAAATATGAGGAATGCGAAAATTTAATTGAACAAACCATCGATCGATTTGGGCAGCTAGATATGCTGATTAATAATGCAGGCATTGCAATGGAAGGGAGCATTGCCGACACCCAACCCGAAGTATTTGAACAAGTATTTCATACCAATATTATGGGTGTGCTTTTTCCTACTAAAGCGGCCTTGCCACATCTAAAAAAATCGAAGGGAAGCGTTGTGTTTACAGGCAGCATTGCCGGATATATGGGGCTGCCTAATTATTCTGCGTACTCCGCTTCTAAAATGTCACTCACTGCTTTGGTGCAATCCTTAAAAATTGAATTGGCAGGCACAGGAGTACACGTAGGCATTAATTATGTAGGGTTTGCCGAAAATGATAAAGACAAAACGTATTACGATGCCAATGGAAATATTAAATTAATGCCTGTGCGAAAACAGTTTAAGCGAATGCCCTTAACCAAAGTGGCAAATTATTTTGTTCGTGGCATCGAACATCGAACATACAAACAAACCCTATCAGGTATTGGTAAATTTACACGTATAATGCATCAATATTTTCCCGCTATCTTTGAGTGGGCAATGATTAAAAAACATGTAAACCTAAATTGAGCGATTGAGTAGAGATGAAAATATAACCTTTAAAATGGAGACCCCGCAACGGATGCGGGGAATCGTACTTTTTATACATTTGCCGAATCTGTTTCGACATCCCCTTAATTAAAAGGTTTAGTACTAAACAATTAGGAGACTCTTCGGGCTGTAGCCGGCTGAGTGACGTACACTCTTTTTCGAACCGTCATTCAGAAGGAGGAACGACTGAAGAATCTCTTTACAAAACAATTATAATTGCAATAAACTAATACATTTTGAAATTATTGATAATATTGAATCTGCCATTGAACGAGAAAAGTATATAAAAGGAAAGAGTAGATATAAACTAGAATTGATTACCAATAAAAATCCTTCTTTCAGAGATTTGTGGGAGGATATAAAGAGGGGGTAATCAATAGGAGACTCTTCGAGCTTGTAGCCAGGTGAGTGACGTGTACTCTTTTTCGAACCGTCATTCAGAAGGAGGAACGACTGAAGAATCTCTTTAAAATGGAGACCCCGCAACGGATGTGGGGAACCGTACTTTTTATACACTTTGCCGGATATGTTCCGGCATCCCCTCTTTTGAAATTCTTTAGTCTGTCAATGACAAATACCCGATAACTACCGAGTGAAGCAATCTGTTTGATAAATACCCAATAACCAATACCCAATAACCAATAACTAATACCCAATAACCAATACCCAATACCCAATAACCAATAACCAATAACCATTAACCATTAACCATTAATTACCAATGAGCGATTTCGATAAAAAAGCAGCCGAATGGGATAAAAACCACGACCACGCCACTAGAGCCAATAAATTAGCTAACTACCTGGCTTCTCAAATAGACTTAGGCAAAGTAAAAAAAGCAATGGAGTATGGCAGCGGAACGGGGTTGTTAAGCTTTGCATTAAAAGACAAACTGCCATCTATTGATTTAATGGATGCTTCCATAGAAATGACCAAAGCAGCGCAGCAAAAAGTAACAGACCAAGGCATAGCCAGTTTACACCCTGTGCAATATGATATTATGACACAAGGACTGCCCGCTAATCGGTACGATTTAATTTTTATTTTACAAACCCTGCATCATATTGATGATACTGCGCTTTTTATCCAAAAATCTTCACAATTATTAAATAGAGGTGGCCATTTGGTTATCATAGATTTGGTACAAGAAGATGGCAGTTTTCACGAAGATGAGTTTCACGGACATAAAGGATTTGTGCAATCTAATCTCGAGCAAAAACTCAAAGATTCAGGTTTAGCACCTACCCATTATGGCATTTGCCATACCATCGAAAAAGAAATGGAAGATGGCGGTATTAAAGAGTACCCGCTATTTATGATGGTGGGAAAGAAGTGATGTTAGATAAAAGAAAATATTCCTAATTTTAGAGCCTGTCCATAAACTCCAATAAACAAAAATCAAATAACAAAAAAATCTCAAAAACGAAAACATAAAACCATGTAAGTGTTTGGTGTTTAGATAATTGTATTTTGAGATTTAGTTGTTATTTGAATATTGTCATTTGTTATTTCTAAAAAAAATTACTTTATGGACAGGCACTATTTAGTCGTAATGGTATCTACATTTAGCAATATGAATTTCGCCATCCTTGATTTTGTAAATAAGCCGATGTTCTGAATCGATTCTACGAGACCAAAACCCTTTATAATTATACCTTAACGGCTCTGGTTTGCCAATGCCCGTATATGGCTCTCGGGAAATGGATTTTAACAGATCATTTATCTTTTTAACAATTTTTTTATTCGTTTTTTGCCAATAGAGATAATCCTCCCACGATTCATCAACAAAAATGTAGTTCATTAGTCTATTAACTCTTTTTCAAACGTGTTCCCATCCTCTATTTTTTTGATGGCTGAATCTAGCCTTTGTTTGTTAGCGTTTGATGCCAATTCGTGCTGAGTTGATTGCAAGGCGTTGTACTCCTCTAAAGACATAACAACAATTCCACTGTCTTTACCCCTGTTAATTATTAAGGTTTCAAAGTTTTCGATTACGTTATCAATGTAATGTTTGATGTTTTTTCTAAAATCTGACAGGGTAGTGGTTTGCATAAAAACGTACTTTATATTGTACAAATATATGCACAATATACAGCAAATTCAAATTTTTTAATATTTTGCATATTCGTAATAATAATTTACTTCTCATTCATTAAAATATTAAGCACTTTGGTTCTTGCTACCTCCGCATTCCAACCCGTTTGCATATCAGGGTGGTATAAAAGCCGAATCATATCTTTATCAATACGCTGGTACGAATTTACAGTTTCCCATCCACTATAAAATATGCTATTTTGGTATTCATGCGATTGGTTTGTGAGCCCAATGGCATTTGTTAATAACCTACGCAATAAAAATGTGGAATAAGAAAATGTGCCTTGAGTAACATCAATAAACATATTTCCATAAAAAATATTGCTTTTATTATGCCAATAGATATAATAATTACCTGCAAAAGTGCTTGTAGTATCGCCTTGCGAAGGGAAAATTGTATAATATTGTTTTGCTGTACCTATGATAATATCAAAGTTAGCACCCAACGAATCTTCCGTTACTTCAATTTGAAAACCATCGGTAGCAATCGAATTTATTTCTGTTACAATTTTGTTCAACTCATTTTTGAGAGGCTCACTTGGGCTACCACTCATATACACTTTCATAGGTGCTTTCCATTTACGAGTAATCTGGCTTATAGAGCCATCTGAAAACCCTAAAGCGATTTGCTCAAAGTAATCAATTACTTGTTTATCATAGGGGTCAATTCTTATAAAATCCTCGTTTTTGTTTTTGCAAGCTGCTATAACAACTAATAATAGCATAAATTGAAAAAGTTTTTTCACTGGCGTTTCGGTCTAATAATTATTAAAGATTAAATATAAGTAAAAATAGAAAGCAAAGTGATGAATTTAAGAAATTTTTATCCTCTTAAAAACACCCAATTGTACTCACTCGATTGAGTTGAGTCAAACGCATACCCATTGCCATCAAACGATTTTAGCAATTCAGGGTTGGTAATACGGTTTTTGATAATATAATTAACCATTACACCCCGGGCATTTTTTGCATATACGGCTACTATTTTGTACTTCCCATTATTATAATCCTTAAAAACAGGCGTAATTACGTTGGCTTTTAATTTTGATTCCTTTACAGATTTATAGTACTCGTTTGAAGCCAAATTTATGACTGCATTGCTGTTACCCAACTCTTTGTTTATAAACTCGGTTATTTTATCACCCCAAAACTGGTATAAATTTTTATAACTGTGCAAATTAAGTTTTGTACCCATCTCTAATCGGTATGCTTGTATTAAATCTAAGGGGCGAAGCACCCCATACAATCCTGATAAAATACGAAGATGCTCTTGTGCAAAATCTAACTCCTGCTTATTCATTTTTTTAGCACCTAATCCTCTATATACCTCCCCATTAAAAGCCAAAATAGCGTGTGCGGTATTTTCTTTTTTAGGATTAAGTACCCATTTTTGATAACGATTTGCATTAAGTGCCGCAAGTTCGGGGCTAATATGCATTAATTCAGCAAGCTCCTTTTCCGAAAATACACTCAGTTTTTTAATAAGCTTTTCGGAGCTTTTTTTAAAATTGGGTTCTGAAAAAACAGGAGTTTTAGGTGCATCTAACCCAAATGCCTTTGGGTCGAATGATTTAGCAGGAGAAATGAGAACTAGCATAAAATTAGGAGTAAGTTGAATGTAAAAATAGCATAATTGAGTGCAGTGTAGCAAATCAAATTAATCTATTCAAAGTAGATTTTATTTATGAGATAGTTAGTTGAGCCCACTCCGAAAACACCTAAAACCAAAATAACTCTTTTTTGAAAATTGTCTGTTTTTGGAGTGGATTCTTAGTTGTAATTTCTTATTTAGTTGCATTAAAGATGAAATTGCTTTAATTTTTACGATTAAACCTAAAACCTTACTCTGTTATTATGGCTGAAGAAAGAAAATTTGCAGGTACGAGTGTTACCAAAGCACCGTCATTTCGTTCCCTTTTAAAATCGTTAAATATTTATGTAATCAGTTGGTTTTTGCTTTCTAGTGCTGCCACATTTGCTTACGGCTATTTTGTAATGGAAGTTGACTTTGCTGATTATTCCGTTTGGCAATTAATGAAATTGCTTTACAGTCAATTTTTACTCATTGCTTTGGCTATGGCTATTATCGTACTTTTTATCCACGATAAAAGGCAAAAAAATTACCCCGTGCAACGTGTGTTTCCTGTTATTATTTGGGGAAGAAAATTACTTGTAAAAATGGGGCCGTTGCTCCGTCAATATTTATTTTTAAACGATCAGGAAGAAACACCATACAGCCGAATTACCCGTAATTGGATTTATGAATCCTCCTTAGGTGTGCGCAATACCATTGGTTTTGGTAGCCAAATAGATATGGATAAAGTGGGTACTACCCTTATAATGCCTGCCACTTTTACCAATACTAAATCTAAAACAGGCGATAAGGTAGGCAGAGCTTATAAAGTGGTAATTGGTGAGCAAACAGGTGTTGAACCTGTGGTAATGGAGCATTTTGTAAATATAAGTGCTATGTCGTTTGGGGCATTGTCGTATCGGGCGCACGCAGCACTTAATGCAGGTGCAAAAATGGCGGGCATTATGCATAATACAGGTGAGGGTTCTTTAGCTCCTTGCCACGAGTATGGTGGCGCAGATTTAATATTTCAGATTGGTACTGCCAAATATGGCATTAGAGATGCGGAGGGCAATTTAGATGATAACTTATTGCGCGAAAAAGCAGAACATCCACAAGTAAAGATGTTTGAAATTAAACTGGCGCAAGGAGCAAAACCAGGCAAGGGTGGTATGTTGTTAAAGGAAAAAATTACCAAAGAAATTTCCGAAATACGAAAAATTCCGATGGGCAAAGATGCTTATTCTCCTGCCCGTCACCGTGAGTTTAGCGATGTGGCTGGCTTATTCGATTTTATAGAGCATATTCGTAGTATTGTAAAGAAACCCGTAGGAATCAAAATGGTAATTGGTCATACAGCCGAAATTGAAGAAGTGGCCAAAACGATGAAAGAGCAACCTGGCAGAGGGCCCGATTATCTTGTAATTGATGGGGGAGATGGGGGCACAGGTGCTGCTCCTCACGTACTAAGTTCGTATGCCGGTTTGCCTATGAAACAGGCTGTAGCCGTAGCCGATTGGGCGTTTAAAAGCCAAGGCATCAGAGATAAAATCGTGATTTTTGCGAGTGGTAAAATTTCTACACCGATTGATGTAGCTGTTGCCATGGCACTGGGTGCCGATGCCGTATATATGGCACGTGGGTTTATGCTTTCATTAGGGTGTATTCAAGCGTTAGAGTGCCATACCAATAGCTGCCCTACGGGCATTGCTACGCAAAATAAAAGCTTAGAAAAAGCCCTCGATATTCAGGCAGCAGCCAAGCGAGTGGCCACTTATGCCGAGGTGCTTTACAAAGAAACTCAAATGTTGGCGGAGTCTTGTGGATATGACCATCCTAATGAAATTACGCCTGACGATATTATGGTGGTTACTTCACCCGGACACCTAGATTACCTATCTGAGTTACACGGAGTTTCTGCGTATGAATCAAGCTTAGAAAGGCGTAAAGCCCAAGAGTTGGGAATGACGGTGGGCGAAATGAAAATGAAAGAGTATTAGAGAAGTGAGGAGTTTGAAGTCGGAAGTTCGGAGTTTGGAGTCGGGAGTTTGGAGTGAGAAGTTTGGAGTGAGAAGTTTGAAGTCGGAAGTTGAAAGTTAGGAGTAGGGAATGACTACTTTTGCAGCTTAATACATACTGCATTGAAAACATTTAAAGAGCTAGGCGTAAGTGCTAACATTATAAAAGGGTTAAACGACCTTAAAATCACAGTTCCAACTGAAATTCAAGCGGACGTAATTCCACTTTTGCTGAATGCCAATATGGATTTGGTAGGCCAAGCACAAACAGGTACAGGTAAAACCGCTGCTTATGGCTTACCGTTGCTCCATCGGATTAATCCATCTAAAAAAGTAGTACAAGCCTTAGTGCTTTGCCCTACACGTGAGTTAGGGCAACAAGTAGCCAAGCAGCTCTTTAAATTTACCAAATACACCGATAAAATTTTTACGGAGGCTGTTTTTGGAGGTGCTCAAATAGATAAACAGATTCAGGCGCTTAAGAGGCCCACTCATATTGTGGTGGCTACACCGGGCCGGCTCATCGATTTAGTAAAGCGCAAGGCGGTAGATTTATATAACGTAAAAACGGTGGTGCTAGATGAGGCAGACGAAATGCTAAGTATGGGGTTTAAAAAAGACCTCGAAACTATATTAGAGTATGTAAAAAATGCGGATAGTAAGTGGTTGTTCTCAGCTACTTTGCCACATGGTATTAAGCAGATTATTAATAATTACCTTGCTGAAGATGCACATCGCATTGAAATAAGTGGAAGAAATACGGTTAATAAAAATATTGAGCATAAATTTCTTATTTGTGATGAGCAGGATAAACTTACGGTTTTACTCCAATTTTTAAAAACGGAAAAGGAAAATAGAGGCATTGTTTTTTGCAAAACAAAAGCGGCTACTCAAAAACTAGCCAAACAATTGATGGCTAAAAATGTGCCTGCGGATGGCATACACGGTGACTTAAAACAAAAAGAGCGTGATAAAGTAATGCGTGCTTTTAAAAATGAAAATTTACAAGTGCTTGTGGCCACCGATTTAGCGGCCCGAGGCATTGATGTAGAAGCACTGTCGTTTGTGGTGCATTACCAATTGCCCGATAAAGAAGAATATTACACCCACCGTAGTGGCAGAACTGCCCGAGCGGGCAAAAGAGGCCTTTCGTTAAGCATTGTTACCACCACAGAGCTAAAGCAACTACGCTACTTCGAAAAAGCATTAGGCATTAGCTTCGATCAAATTCGGCAGGTGAGGTAGAGGGTTTGCCCGCAGATTCCGCAGGCAAACGCAGATTCTATATTAATTCAAGCGTCCACTTGAATTTCTGCCATTAAGTAAAATTGCAGAATATTTTGTTTCGCTGAGTCACGAAGCATTTTCTAGAATTACCCAAGAAGATAAAACAAGAACTCGAAGATTACGAGAAGTAAAGGATGGTCAACCAAATGGCGATGTAACAACCATCCTTAAAAACACATCGCAAATTCATATTAAATTCTAATGCCTCAAATAAAATACTAGCCTTATTAGTGAAAACTGCTCTCTTAAAAGCCTAACTCTAAGAATATGAACAACTTTGCTATTTAATCTATTATTATACCGCTATAGTTAGCAATAAAATCTATTATGAATATGGTTTAGGGTATTACGTACTGATAAATTGTTTTGGTTACTGTTTTGCACAATTAAAAGTAGCAAAAGATAAAACGTTAGCCAATGATGAATAGCAGGCATAAAATTGATATCTGTCACCAATATGAAGTGGAGAGGCAAGTGATTACTCTTCTATTCGAATAGCATCGTGGAGTTCATTTTTATCTTCAGGCTTAATTATAAACCCATTATCGAGTAGTAATTTTTTGCAGGCATCAATAGCTTCAATTATACCTGCGGTCATTTGTTTACTTTTAATACCATTTACCACCAAGGCAACAATATGTTCCCAGTCGGTAGGGTTAATTTTTTCGTTAATGCCTTGATCTCCAATAACAACTACTTGGTGTTCTAATGCGCTGATGTAAATTAAAATGCCCGTACGGTCAATGGTGTTAAAAACTTGCTCTTGCAAAAACATATCCTTGGCCTTAGTTAGTACTCGTTGCGATACAATAGAATTGCTAGTAACAGCAAACCGAAGGTATGGAAAGAAGAAGGCAATGGCATACCCGATAACCATAACACCCATAATGGTGCTTCCTATTACCATTGGTGTATAGTAGGAGGGGAGCAACCAAAAATATGATAAAACAATGGTTGCCATCGAAAATACGAAGGCAAGAATGCCACTAAATTTCCAATTGGCATTTACATAATCATCGCTGTTTTTAGCGTAATATAATACCAGTTCGCCCGATGATTCTTTTTCGAGTGAAGCAACTGCTGCTTTAATTTCTTCTTTTTCGTTTGCTGTAAATATATTTTTAGACATCTGCTTTAAGCTTTAGTTCTATCTACTATTTTGTTATTTATTATTTTGAGCATTTTCCTATTACCACCCTCCAGAAGCACCCCCGCCTCCAAAGCTGCCACCACCTCCAGAAAAACCTCCGCCTCCGGAAAATCCACCACCTCCAAAACTGCTTCCTCCCCCGTAATATCTGCCAGTTCCACTTGAGTTACCAAACAAGAAGACTCCTGAAAACACAAACCCTATAATGCCAAAAATGATAGAACCCCCATAAAATCCAATAAGTACTGCAATGGCAGCTATAATGGCAAATTTTATTTTTTTATTTTTTACAAATGCTTTAATCACAAAACCAATAATAAAAATAACCATAATCAAAATTGTAAAAAGGTTATTGCTTCTTTTTCCTGATGATACTATTTTACGGGTAACACCTGGTAACTCTTCTTGAGAAATTAAGCTCATAATGGCATTAGTGCCTTCGTAAATACCTGTATAAAACTGCCCTTGTCTAAAATTAGGAATTATGATGTTTTCAATAATTCGTTTGGCATAAATATCAGGAATGGCTCCTTCCAGTCCATAGCCCACCTCAATGCGAAGCTTTCGATCGTCTTTTGCAATAATTAAAATTACACCATCATCGGTATTGGCTCTGCCAATTTTCCATTTTTCAGCCAAACGGATTCCATATTGCTCAATAGCTTCGGGCTCTGTGGTAGGGATAATCAAAAGGACGACTTGGCTGCCTTTTTCCTTTTCAAATTGAGCTAACTTGTTTTCCAAATTCGCAATTTCGGTTGTAGAAAGCGTAGCTGTTAAATCAGTTACTCGTGCTTTTAATGTTGGTAATGGCTGGTTTTTTTGTGCGAAAACAGTATTTGTGCACAATAAAAACAGGAATAAGAGTAGTATTTTTTGTGTTAGTATTTTCATTTGTTTGTAATAATACTAAACTTGCTAAAAAATTAATCATAATGAGCAAATCAGTTTGGATAATAGTAGCAGTTGTGGTGGTACTAGGCTTAGTGGCGATGAGTAAGTATAACACCATGGTAGATAAAGATGAAAGCGTGGTAACCCAATGGGCTAATGTTGAAACGCAATATCAACGTAGAGCCGATTTGATACCTAATTTAGTTAATACTGTAAAAGGATACGCTTCGCACGAAAAAGAAACGTTAGAAGCAGTAATGAAAGCCAGAGCATCGGCTACAAGCATTAAAATTGATGCCTCCAACCTTACACCTGCCATGATTCAACAATACCAATCGGCACAAAGTGGCATAACTTCGGCTTTATCTAAATTGTTGGCGGTTTCAGAACGATATCCAGATTTAAAGGCCAATCAAAATTTTTTAGAGTTGCAAGCGCAATTAGAAGGCACCGAAAACAGAATTGCGGTAGAACGCAGAAGGTATAACGAAGTGGCCAAAGACTATAATGTGTACATTCGTAAGTTTCCAACTTCGATGTTTGCCGGTATGTTTGGGTTTGAAAGACGACCTCCGTTTGAGGCCGCTGAGGGCAGTGATGAAGCTCCAGAAGTTCAATTCTAAGAGTTTTAACAGTGTAGAGGTTTGCTAATAGGCAATAAATTAAAATAAAGAACGTACTTTTGCCGTTTGCCATAAAAGGTAAGGTTTATTAGATGAGAATACTCAACTCTTTTTCTATACTAATGATATGTATTGCATTGGCTGGTTGTAAGGCTGATATGATATGCTCTGCCTATCAATCTTATTTTCTAATTGATGAAACTGCACAACGCGACCAATTCGGATATTTTGCGCAAGATTCTCTTCCACGTAGAGATGTATTTCATTCCACCCTCGATAAAAACGGCTTGGTGGCTAAAACAAACCTGCTTGCTTATGTAGATCAGGATTGGGTTAGAAGTAGAGAAATTAGAACGGTAACTATGGAAGTTATCTATCCGGTAGTATCCGATTCTTTATTATTTGCCGGAGATGCAATGATGTATGCCGAAACAGACGTAGTGGATAGCATCGCTTTAGATAGTGCGCGTATGGCCGCACAAACATTTAGATATGGAGCCGACCAAAAATACTATAATTGGTATTTTAGAGACAAATTAGTATGGAAAGATGAATTAGAAGGCAAAAAATCGAAAGAAGAAGACTCCGCAGAAGAAAAAGTAGAGAAGGCTGGATTCTTTAGTTTTTTTAAGAACCTTTTTAAAAAGAAAGATAAAACCACTGACGATACAGAAGAGCTAGAAAGTTCGACCGCGCAAGAAGAAGGAGACTTAGAGAAAGAACCCGAAAAGAAAGGCCTCTTTAAAAAGAAAGAAAAGAAGCCTAAAGAGGCTAAACAGAAAAAAGTTAAGCAAAAAAAGGACAAATCTAAAAAAAATAAAAAGCTGCTGGAAAATACTGCTCCAAACCCTCCTCCAAACCCTCCTGCCAACGAAGAAGATGATGGGGAAGATGATTTTTAGCTAGTTCATTACGGGGCGTAAGCTGACGAAATTCTGAGCATTCCAGTTGCCGACCAACTCTTTTTGTAAATATTTATACCAACATAGGTATTCATTCCTAAAAAATCAATACTTTCATTTTTCATAAGTCCTTATTTTTAAATGGATTAAAATTGCAACTCCACAAGTTATGGATGATTGTTGATAAGGGCTTATGTTTTACAGAGGAGCTAAAAAAGCATAAGGGGATAGTATTTGATGGTTGCTAAAACTGGCTAAGTTGCAAGTTCGATGTTATGTAACTTATGCAACATTTGTGTAAGGTATCATCATAAACCATCTTTTAGCATATATCATAAACAATAGCGGCTTTAATCCTGGCGACCACTGCTGCTAGGTTAAATTCAAATGAGTATTTTTGTGTAAAACGTAGGATTACTTAATAATGACACAAATAAAACTTGATATACTTGCTTTAGCCGCTCATCCAGATGATGTTGAATTATCGTGTGGCGGCACCATTGCTAAATACTGTGCCGAAGGAAAAAAAGTGGGTATTGTAGATTTTACCCAAGGGCAAATGGGTACAAAAGGCTCTCCCGAACTACGATTAGAGGAATCGGCCAATGCTGCTAAGGTACTTGGGTTGGCTGCAAGAGAGAATTTAGGATTGCAAGATGTGTTTTTCGAAAATTCAGTAGAGAATCAATTGAAAATTGTTGAAGTGATTCGAAAATACCGCCCCGAAGTATTACTTATTAACGCACCCGAAGAAAGGCATCCCGATCATGTACGCGCATCTGCCATGTCAAAAGCGGCCGTGTTTTTGGCAGGGCTAAAAAAAATAGAAACAAAGGTTGATGGTAAGCCCCAAGCTGTTTTTAGGCCAAGAGCCGTGTACCATTACATTCAAAGCCAAATGCTTACACCCGATTTTATATTGGATGTATCGGATTATTTAGAACTAAGAGACAAAGCCATTTGGGCGTTTGCTTCTCAATTACACAACCCGAACGACCCGAAAGGGGAAACGTTTATTTCTTCTCCGGAGTTTTTAAAAATGCTTAATGCCAGAGGCAAAATGTTTGGCCACTCTATTGGAGTTAAATTTGGCGAAGGATTTATAGGAACTCGGAATACAGGTGTTTCAGACTTATTTGGTCTGCTTTAAAATTTTTATCCAATGTTCGGTACATACCAAGTAGTTTTTCCGTATCACCCTCCTTTACCTCTAGTAGCTGAGCAGCCGCTTTGCTTACAGCAATAGAAGGATAGTAATTATTGCGCAAGTAGTGTACCAAATGCAAGGTTCGCAGCCCATTAAACCAATTAAACCACCGATGAATAAAGGTGGGCAAATTGGTGCTTTGCCTTTGAATGTTGCTTAAAACATGTGCATAATTTTCTTGGGCTAAATAGGCTTTAATCCCTGTTGAAAGTGGCTTTAACAAAACCTGTGGGTCGGGTGTGGCGTAAAAAGACGGAACAATTTTAAATAGCGCCTCTAGTTCTTTAAAAATTTGAGGATGATACGTTATCATGTCTGTTTCTTTTTTGTGCAACCAATCGCCCATGGCTTTGCCCGTGCCAAAGGGTACACGATCCGAAGTTCTTGCGGAAGGGAACACCGTAGCGGTGGTAATCTCATCATAATTACCATAAGGGATTATTTTGTGTAAAAAATGAAAATCTTCGCCTGCCTTTCGCCTATTCATACCGCCCGCTTTTACATATACATCGGCTCGTACTGCCATGCTTGAGCCAATGGTATGAAAAGCATACGGATAACCTGCTTTTCTTAGCCCATTCACATAATACCTTAAATGCAGCTCGTATTGAATAATTCCCTCTTCTTTATCTGTTGATAAGGTATGATAGGTATGCTCAAAATTGATGGAAGCTCCGGTTAATTTCTTGTTTTTAAAACTTGAGTAAACATTTTTGAGGTAGCTAGAGCTACATGTACAATCCGCATCAAAACAAAGAATAATGCCTTTCACATTATTTATTTCTTCAAACCTTCGTACGGCCTCATCCATACCTGCTTTGCGGGCAAGCCCTACACCAGCGTGCTTTTTGGGTAAAGTAATATGAGTAACAAAAAACTGAAGATATGGTTTTTGGTTAAGGCTAATCCAATTTTTAACCTCATTAAGGGTGTGGTTGTTTTGGTGTTTTACAGTTTTATCGCAATGCTCTGGTTGGTTAATGATGATGAGTGCTTCGGTGTTAACAGGAGGGAGGTCTGATTTAAATAGGCTGTTTAATGCTGTAATGGTATGCTGTTCGTTAAATACAGGTATTACAATAATAAGCCCAGTAGTTGGTTTTGCTACTGGTAAAATGTAAAGCGGAGGGTAGGCGTACCGTTCTAAATAAATACTCATTAAGGCGATAGTCTTTCTACGTGCCACGTGCCATTTTCTAAGCTATAATTAATCCGATCGTGCAAACGGCTAGGCCTGCCTTGCCAAAACTCTATGCGTGTAGGCATAAGAATATAGCCACCCCAAAAATTAGGCTTGGGTACTTTTTGTCCAATAAAAGTAGCCGCTTTTAACGTAAATTTTCGCATTAATTCTACTCTTGAAATAAGAGGCTTACTTTGGTTAGAAACCCAAGCACCAACCCTGCTTTTATAAGGGCGCGAATTAAAATAGGTGATTGAGTCTTGCTCCGAAATTTTTTGTACCGTACCTTCAATACGTACCTGTCGTTCTAATTCTTTCCAAAAAAAGGTAAGTGCCGCAAAAGGATTTTCTGCTAATTGCTGCCCTTTGGTACTATTATAATTGGTAAAAAATACAAATCCGTTATTATCAATCCCTTTTAATAATACAATTCGTGCACTTGGTTTGCCTTGCTTAGTGGCTGTAGAAAGTGTCATAGCGTTTACTTCCTCAACCTCAGCGTGTATGGCTTCCTTAAACCATTTGTTAAATTGGGCTGTAGGATTTTTATCCACATCTGTTTTGGACAAACTCTTGGCCGAGTAGTCTTTACGGATAGCTGCAATTGATTTATTAGTTACCATTTATTTCAAAATTAAGGCAATTAGGTTTCAAGTAGATTGTTTTAGGGTTTATTTATTGTAAGCTAAATACACCCCTCTGAATTAACATTCACTCATTTAACCTAAATTATTTATAAATAGGTATCATCAAATGATACCTGCTGAAAATAATGCTTCTGAAAGAGTCTCTCGCAGAGGACTCTCTGAGTAAAAAGAAAAGCGCTAAAATTATCTCAAGCAGTATGTTCAATTAATAAATACCTGCCGACCGGCTGAAACCTCAACAATAAAAATTTAAAACCATGCAAGTGTTTGGTGTTTAGGCGATTGCATTTTGGCATGTATTTGCTATTTGCATATCAATGTCGTTTAGTTAAGCCAAAACGTCTTTGCGAGGAACGAAGCAATCTCTAATTTGAAGACTACAGGGTTAAGCTGAACAGACTGCTTCTCCAAATGGCGGATCGCAGTGACGGAAAGCTTAACTAAACGACATTGATTTGAATATTGTCATTTGTTATTTCTGAAAACATTGACTTTATGGACAGGCACTCATAGGGTCTGCGTTCGTCAGCGTAATCTGCGGGAGGAGTAAGGAATTTTAAACAATCTTGCATAGTTTCTTGTTACTTACTAAATAATAAACTTACATTTGCTGTATGAATACGGCAATAACTACAAATTGGAGGTGGCTTTTAATTACACAAAGTGAGTGAAAGTAACGTCCGTTTGTAAAAATACATAGGCCTGCTGATACACTCAGCAGGCTTTTTTTATGACTAATTTTTAAAATGAAACCAAAAATATATTCCCAAATTTACACCCAACTAGGTGACCTCGTTACTCCAGTAAGTGTTTATCTTAAAATTCGAGAGCAGTACCCCGTATCTGCATTGCTCGAAAGCTCCGATTACCAAGGCAAAGAAAACAGCTATTCTTTTATTGCATTCCACCCACTTGATTCCTTGGTAATTGAGGGTAATCAAAAAAATGTAATTGAAAAATTAGAATCGTTTACCAACAAATACAACCTTATAACAGATAGCGTGTTAGCCAGCGTATTTAATGGTGCTTTTGGGTATTTGTCGTTCGAATCTGTGCGGTATTTCGATTCATACAGTACAATAAACCCTTCTGATATTCCTGAAATTAAGTTTACGTATTATAAGTACATAATTGCATTCGACCACTTTAATAGCAAGCTGCATATCATCGAAAATAAGCTCGACCCTGCGGAAGCAAGCAATATTGAGCCTATTAAAAAAATGATAAATCAATTAAATGGAGCGCAATTTGATTTTGCCGCACAAAATAAGCAGAGCTCAATTTCTACTAATGAGTTCAAGGAGTTAGTAACCAAAGCCAAGCAGCATTGTAAAAGAGGAGATGTTTTTCAATTGGTACTATCAAGGCCATACCAAAGAGCTTTTCAGGGTGATGAATTTAATGTATATCGTGCTTTGCGCTCCATTAATCCTTCGCCCTATTTATTTTACTTTGATTTTGGCAGCTTTAAATTAATGGGTTCCTCGCCCGAAGCGCAAATTATTGTTAAAGACCAAAAGGCTGAAATACATCCGATTGCCGGCACAGTAAAAAGAACAGGGGAGGATGTGGAAGACGAGGCCGCTGCCGAAAGGTTAAAAGTTGATCCCAAAGAAAACGCAGAGCATGCGATGTTGGTAGATTTAGCACGTAACGATCTTTCAAAATCGTGCAAACAAGTAGTTGTTGATAAAGAAAAACACCTGCAACACTTTAGCCACGTAATTCACCTTGTGTCTATTATTAAAGGAAATTTAAGAGCAGAATCAAGCCCCATTAAGGCTTTGGCTCATTCTTTTCCAGCAGGCACCCTGTCAGGAGCACCTAAATTTAAAGCAGTAGAATTAATTACAACTTACGAAAAACAAACCAGGGGTTTTTATGGAGGTACTATTGGTTATATTAATTTTAAAGGCGACCTAAATATGGCCATTATGATTCGTAGCCTAATGAGTAAAAATAATACGTTGCACTACCAGGCAGGTGCAGGAATTGTAATCGATTCTGTGGAGGAAAATGAGTTGCAAGAAGTAGAAAATAAATTAGGAGCTATAAACCAAGCCATTGAGCTGGCAGAACAGATATGATAAAAGTTTTAATCATTGATAATTACGATTCGTTTACCTACAACTTGGTTCAATTGGTAGAGGAAATAGTAGGAGAAAGACCCAGAGTGGTTAGAAACGATGTATTGGATAAAATAAATTTATCTAATTATACCCATGTTATTTTATCCCCCGGTCCTGGATTGCCCAATGAAGCAGGTGAGCTAAAAGAAGCCATAGCCGAACTAGCCAACCTAAAAATTGCCACATTAGGGGTGTGCTTGGGGCAACAAGCCATTGCAGAACATTTTGGAGGCTCATTAGTTAATTTAGATAAGGTGTATCATGGCGTTAGTGATAAAATAACCATTACCAAAGAAGATTCACTTTTTAAAGGTATTCCTACAGGATTTGAAGCAGGCAGGTATCACTCTTGGATTGTGAATAAAGTAAATTTTCCGAAAGAGTTAGCTATTATTTGCAAAGGGCCTAATAATGAAATTATGGGGTTAAGGCATAAATCATTGCCAATATTGGGCGTGCAATTTCATCCTGAATCTATTTTAACCAAAGATGGGAAACAGATAATTTCTAATTTTTTAAGTTAAAGCATATAAGTTAAAACATAGATGAAGGAAACACTAAAATTTTTATTAGCAGGCAATAGCTTAACCGAATTAGAAGCTTTTGAGATAATGAAAGGCATCGGTCATGGGCAATACAGCCCAGTACAAATAACAGCTTTTATAACCCATTTTTGGTACAAACCCATCACTACACAAGAGTTATCCGGTTTTAGAAAAGCCCTGTTAGAATTAGCCGTTTCCTTAAATTTAGATGCCTCTAACGCCATAGATTTATGTGGTACCGGAGGCGATGGTAAAAACACCTTTAACATATCTACACTTACGGCTGTGGTTGTAGCAGGTGCGGGCTATAAAGTAGCCAAGCATGGCAATTACGGGGTTACAAGTGTCAGCGGTTCTTCTAATGTGTTAGAGCAGCTCGGTTACACGTTTAGCACTAATAGCAATATACTGGCACAGCAATTAAGCGTATGCAACCTAACGTTTATTCATGCTCCTTTATTTCATCCGGCACTAAAAGAGGTTGGAGGCATTCGTAAAAACTTGGGCATTAAAACATTCTTTAACATGTTGGGGCCTTTAGTTAACCCTGCACAACCTAGGTATCAAATGGTGGGCGTGTATAATTTGCAGGTAGCACGGCAATATCAATACCTTTTTCAGCAATCTGATAAACAATATACCATTGTGCATAGTTTAGATGGCTATGATGAAATAACCTTAACCGATGACACCAGAATAATTTCCAACTCGTTTGATGGCATAAAAACACCTCAAGATTTGCTGTGTAAAATTTCGTTAAAGGCTGCTGATTTGCATGGTGGCGAAACATTAGAAGCTGCTGCGGATATATTTAAAATGGTGTTAAGTGGTAAGGGGTCAGATGCCCAAAATACAGCAGTGCTAACCAATGCTGCATTGGCCATCAATACTTTTGATACAGCTAAAAAATTGGAAGATTGCCTGCTCGAAGCAAAAGAGAGCCTTTTAAGCGGTAACGCAGAATCAAATTTTAATACGTTGATTAATGGCTAATATACTCAACAAAATTGTAGCAACTAAAAAGCAAGAGGTGGCACAAGCTAAAAACCTGCTTACTACTAATGGCTTGCAAAAGATTATCGAAACTAATGGTGTACCTATAAGGTCGTTGGCAGCCAGCTTACGATTACAACCTGGTATAATAGCAGAATTTAAACGTGCTTCTCCTTCTAAAGGTATTATAAATGAGGAGGTAAACCCTGCAGACATTATAAAAGGCTATGATACAAATGGTGCAGTTGGTATTTCGGTGCTTACAGATGTTGACTATTTTAAAGCCCAAGACACCGATTTTTCGATGGCAAGAAAAGCTACGAATAAACCGTTGCTACGCAAAGAATTTATTATTGATGAATATCAAATTTACCAATCCAAGGCGATGGGGGCGGATGTTATCTTATTAATTGCAGCAGTACTTACGGCTCAAGAGATTAAGAACTTTACAAGACTGGCGCATCGTTTAAAGTTAGAAGTGCTTATTGAATTGCATAATAGCCATGAAATTGATAAATTATGTGGAGAGGAAAATGTGGTAGGAGTGAATAATAGAAATCTAAAAACATTTGAAGTAGATATTAACCAGTCGATTAAAATTAAAAACCAGTTAGGAAATACAGACTTTCCGCTAATTTCAGAAAGTGGTTTATCCAGTATTACCGAAATTGAGCAGCTTCTTTCGGAAGGGTTTAAAGGATTTTTAATGGGAGAATATTTTATGAAACAACAAGAACCCATTGTGGCATTTATCGAATTTAACAAGAGGTTGCAAAACTTACTAAAAAGATGAGACAATTGAAAGTGAAAGTATGTGGTAACACAGAGGCAAATAACTTGCAACAGGTCTGTAGTTTAAACCCTGATTATGTTGGGTTTATTTTTTATGATGAGTCAAAACGATTGGTTGAAAGCCCCGCATTTGTTCCTAAGGTTGAGGGCTGCAAAGCCAAAAGAGTAGGGGTGTTTGTAAATGTATCGGTACGTTTTATCCAAAAAAAAGTGCGGGATTATAAGTTAGACATTATTCAGCTGCATGGAGATGAAACGCATGGTTTTTGCCAAAAAGTCAGTAAAGTAAAACCCGTATTTAAAGCATTTCAGGTACATAATAACTTTAACTTTAGGTCATTAAGTGCTTATTTACCAGTGTGTTCTAAATTTTTATTTGATACCAGCTCTGCTACCTATGGCGGCAGTGGCAAAAAGTTTGATTGGAACATGCTCAACAACTACACGATCGATAAGCCATTCTTTTTAAGTGGCGGAATTGGTCCTGAAGATGCCCAAAAAATTAGAAAGTTAAACCACCCAATGCTTATGGGTATAGATGTAAACAGCCGATTCGAAACTGAGCCAGGTATTAAAAACATAGAAGTACTTTCTTTATTTATAACTACTGTTACCCGAGTAAATTCAAAACACCCCACAAAAGATGGATTTTATGGAGCATTTGGAGGAGCATTTATTCCAGAAATGCTGCACAAAAATGTAGAAGAGTTAAAGGCGAATTACCTCACAATTTTAGCCTCTAAAAGTTACCAAAATGAATTGGCAGGCTTGCTAAAAAATTATGTGGGCAGGCCCACACCTCTTTACAAGGCCAAGAACTTATCTACTAAATACGGTGTAACCATTTTTCTTAAGCGTGAGGACTTAAATCATACGGGTGCTCACAAAATAAATAATGCCTTGGGGCAAATATTGCTTGCCATAAAAATGGGCAAAACCAGCATAATTGCCGAAACAGGAGCAGGGCAGCATGGGGTTGCCACGGCAACTGCTTGTGCCTTATTTGGATTGCCCTGCAAGGTATTTATGGGTGAGCTAGACATTGAAAGACAAGCACCCAATGTGGCCCGAATGAAAATGCTTGGAGCCGAAGTAATACCGGCCACATCTGGCAGTAAAACTTTAAAAGATGCCACCAATGAAGCCATTCGGTACTGGATAGCCAACCCTGAAACCTATTATTTAATTGGTTCGGTGGTAGGGCCACACCCATACCCTGATTTAGTAGCTCGTTTACAGGCAGTTATTAGTAAGGAAATAAAGGAGCAACTAAACACTGAAAACAACATTGAACAGCCTGACTACGTGATTGCCTGTGTGGGAGGTGGCAGCAATGCAGCAGGTGCGTTCTATCATTTTATTGATAATGAGGACGTAAAACTAGTGGCAGTAGAAGCCGCAGGTAAAGGGGTTCATTCGGGCAAGTCGGCTGCTACTTTTCAATTGGGCAGTGTGGGTGTAATACACGGCAACAAAACTTTGGTTATGCAAACATCCGAAGGGCAAATAATAGAACCATTTTCTATATCTGCCGGGCTCGATTACCCCGGCATAGGGCCCATGCTTGCCGAACTGCTTACTAATAAAAGGGGTATCGGGTTGGATGCTACAGATGCGGAAGCGTTGGTGGCTGCAGAGTTATTAACAAGGCTAGAGGGCATAATTCCCGCACTGGAATCGGCTCATGCCATAGCAGCACTTGAAAAAATACAATTTAACCCAACCGATACAGTTGTTATAAATTTATCGGGTAGAGGAGATAAAGATATGGCTACCTATATGAAACACTTTAAGAATGGAAAAAAGAATAGACCACGTATTTGAACAAAAAGAAAGCCGGATTAATATATTTATCACGGCAGGTTATCCGCAAATTAATAGTTTACCTGATATAGCTAAAGAGCTTATAAATCAAGGTGTTAACATAATTGAGATTGGTATGCCAAGCTCAGACCCACTAGCCGAAGGAGAGGCAATACAAAAAGCAAGTGCTATTGCCTTGAGTAATGGAATTACAATGGATTTAATTTTTAATCAGGCGGCTGAAATACGTAAGTTCTCCTCCTCAATACCGTTAATAATAATGGGTTATTTTAACCAATTATTGCAATTTGGTGTAGCCCCGTTTTTGCAACAATGCGCTAAAGCAGGGGTAGATGGGCTCATTATTCCAGACTTACCAATGGAGGTATATCAACAAAAGTATAGACGTTTGTTTGCGCAGTATCAAGTAAAAATTTCTTTTTTAATTACACCCCAAACAAGCGAACAGCGAATTAAATTATTAGATATTGCCTGCACTTCATTTTTATACATTGTTTCTGATAACTCACTTACCGGGGCTAACGCAAGTGGTTTTAGTGCAGTTCAAATCAAGTATTTTAAACGTATTCAAAAAATGAAATTAAGCTCGCCTACTATGATTGGTTTCGGTATTTCATCAAAAAAAATGGTAGAGGAAGCTAATAAATACTCAAATGGCGCGATTATTGGAAGTGCTTTTATAAAAGCAGTAGAAAAAAACGAAGAAGTACGCTTTATTGATAAAATAATTTGATTTTGTTCGTTATTCTATTGTACAAAATCGAAATTTACACCATAAATTGAACGCCATGAAAACTTCTAAACTTCTTAAAATAGCAAGTGTTTTACTCGTTGCAAGTATTTTTAGTAACACAACCTCGCAAGCACAAGAACGAAACAAACGCCAGCAAGAGAGTATTTTATCTTCTAAAAAGTGGACTATTGTTGAGGTAAAGCGTAAGAAACTAGGAAAACTTAAGAAAATGGATGGCTTTCGTTTGGAGGTTGGTAATGAATTTTCGATGGGGATTGATCATAAATTCGGCTATAAGAATAACGATTATGAGTATATGTCGGGCAAATGGGTACTTAATGGAAAAGAACTTCTTCTAATACACGATGCAAGAGATGCTACCAATAGGTTAGAGAATACGGTTTACAAAATTAAACGACTCTCAAAATCTGAGCTATACCTTAAAAGAATTTCACCAAGCCCTAAAGGTAAAATTGTATTCAGATAGCTTTTGAATTTAAGCCCTATTATTATATTCTAATACCAAATCAATGTATTTTATGAAAATTAATAACTCATTAAAAATAGCTGCCGTACTTGTTTTAACAGTATTAATTACTGGCTGTGCCACCCGAAAAGTAACAAGAGTAGATCCTGCAGATCAGATTGACCTAAGCGGTCGATGGAATGATACAGATTCTAAACAAGTGGCAGAGCAAATGAGCCGAGATGTGCTTAGTAAGCCTTGGTTGACTCGTTTTGAAGGCAACCAAGAACGCCCTCCTGTGGTTATTATTGGCATTATTATCAATAGAACTTCTGAACATATTGAAGCAGAAACCTTTGTAAAAGATGTAGAAATTGAATTTATTAACTCGGGTAAAGTAAGGGTAGTAGCCAGCGATTTGTTTAGAGAGAAACTTCGTGAAGAGAAAGATCAGCAACAAACTAATGCCACTCCAGAATCGCAACAAAAGATTGCTGCTGAGCTAGGAGCAGACTTTATGCTTTTTGGTACTATTAACTCAACTACCGATGAGTATAAAAAAGAAAGATTGGTGAATTATAAAGTTAATCTTGAGTTGATTAACCTTGAGACCACCGAAAAAGTATGGATAGGAGATAAGGAGATAAAGAAGTTTATCAAAAATTAGTTTATTACACTGTTGGTTTTAACGTCATTCCTCAGTGTCTCGCTAAGACTAAGTGGGATTCTGCCCTATGAAAAATAACGTCCCAATATTGGTATGAAACGAACCCTTATTTATTTTTTTATACTTTTTTTAAGCTGGTCGTGTACAACCCCAACATTTTATCAAAAGTTATATAACTTTAATAAATTGGTAAGTGATGGCAACCTTGAGACGGCCGAAAACTTAGTAAAATCAAATGAAGAGAAGTTATCTACCAGTAAAATGCGGTTTCTTTTCTGGGTTAATGCGGGCATAGTTGAATTTATGCAGGGTCATTTTAAAGAAAGTAATGCTTACTTTGAAAAAGCAGATTTATTTATTGAAGACAGTAAAAAGAACGTAGCAGAAGAAGGGGCTGCGTTATTATTAAACCCGAATTTATCCACTTATCGTGGAGAGGATCAGGAAAAGTTAATGATAAACTATTACAAGGCTCTCAATTATTATCAGATGGGAGAATATGACGAAGCCATTGTAGAATGTAAGCGGATGAATATCCGTTTACAACAGTTAAGTGATAAGTACAAATCGGATAGAAAGTATAAAGAGGATGCTTTTATACATACCCTTATGGGCATTATTTATGATGGCACGGGCGACTATAATAATGCCTTTATCGCCTATCGAAATGCACTTGCTATTTACGAAGGTTCGTATAAAGACCTCTTTAAATTTGATGTTCCGCAGCAACTTAAGCACGATTTAGTGCGTACCGCTGATCTTTCGGGTATTTACGATGAACGCGATCGGTTTAAGAAAAAATTTGGCATTAAATATACGAGGCCTAAAGCTAATCAGGTGCAGGCTGTTGTATTGTGGAATAATGGGCTTGGGCCCATTAAAGATGAGTGGGGTATTAATTTTGCCATTGTTTACACAGGCAATGGCTGGGTATCCTTTGTAAATGCCGATTATGGAATGAGCTTTCCTTTTTACTTAGGCGATAGAAATTTAAATGGGCTTACATGGATTAAAGTAGTGTTTCCTACATATGTAGAAAGGCCATTACGCTATAAATCAGGCACTATCTCTTATAATAATGAAACCATTCCTTTAAGCAAGATTGAGGATTTGAATGCTATTTCGTTTAAAGTGCTGGAAGAACGTATGTTGCTAGAATTTGCTAAATCGTTAGGCAGGGTAGCATTAAAACAAGCAGCGGCTGCTCAGGTGGGTAAAGATAACGAAGGCCTTGGGATGGCACTAAGCCTTTTGGCATCGGCCACCGAAAGTGCCGATACCCGAAACTGGCAAACCCTGCCCCATAGCATATATTACACAAGAATTTTTGTTGATGCACATAAAGATAATCACATGACCCTAAACCTTAAAGAGGCAAACGGTACAGTGGTTAAGCATGAGTTTAAGATAAAATCAAAACAAAAAGGCACTGTTATATTTCCGATTAATACCATGGCCGCTATGCCGTGGCAAATGAGGGGCTATAATGTAACGCAGTAACTTTTTGCTCACTTGTTACCTAGATTGAGCGATTCAGTAGAGATAAGAAGTGCATTAGTGCTTATCGCTTTGGTGAATCGCTCAATTTAGGTGTTATTAGGGTTAGGTGATAGACTCATCATATTCAAAGCTAAATTAACTTTGAGCCGCTTAAATCAGCATAAAGAATTTCGAAATTTTAAAAAGAATTATAAAAAACGTTTGGGTATCCTAATCGAGAAAGGAATCAAAAAGTTGTGATAAGGTGTATTACGCATTTTATTAACCAGACGCGGATATAGCTTGTGATTGCACTAAGCTGCATACCTGATATCTTTATGCCTAAAATATTTCTCAACACGCTGTTGGCTGCTTGATTGCTTGCTTTTGCTTTGCAACATATTCATATGCTCTTGAAGCTTATTGCAAATGCCGGTCAAACTGACCAGGGCATTCCGGTGGAAACTGACCATCCAAAGGGGTATTAAAAAGTTGTCTATTTCTTTCTGCAATTTAGTTAATTTCTCTTGGGGGTTTAGGAGATGGCTTTTGAGATAAACCTTGCATAAAGAGGGCTTAAGTGTTTCTGTTTTTTAAATTAATTAATAAAAAAAAGCATTTAGCTTGCTATTCGTTTCTTTTTGTGATAAATTTACATTCATTACCTTATTGTTTGTTTCATGCTATCAATTATTACTTAAATGTTTTCGAAATAATTGTTTATAACAATAAAGTGGTTAACATAAATATCTTACTTGAACCTCGTTCTAAAGAAATACTTGGTTGATTTAGGGGCTATCGAAAGTGGTAGTCCCTTTTTTTTGTTAAAAATTTTTGCAGCCATACGTATATGAATGCAAGAAGACTAATAAAATAGTTTTGTTAAAATAGAAATAATACGAAAGTATTTTTCTTTTTATTCATAACTAAATAAGGATATATGGGAGAAGTAAGTTTAATCGCAACGCATTAGTAGAGGTTTCCTTGAATTATTGCCACTTGAAGAAGTCTAAGCCCCTTTCTTTATGTTAGAAAGGGGCTTTTGCAAAATTTATAAATCATCTCGATTCTACATAAATGGTGTTTTCATAGCCCAATAGTTCATCTAAGCTCAATTCTTTTACTTCGCCATATTTGGTCAAATTTTCAAAATCAATTTTATCGCGTGAGCCCACCAATACGGTTACGTAGGTTTTTACCCCTTGTTGGTGTTGCTTCACCAACAAGAATACTATACAATCAGAACTAAGTTTTGCAGTATGATGCTGCCAAACTTTTTTTATTTGGTACAGTCAGTAGGTGAGTTATTAGCAAGTATCGCAGCAATTTTTAAACTGTTTTGGTGTTTGTAAATCACTCACCCGCTGGCTGGGTTGTATTACACCTAATCAACCTCGGTGTAGGTTGGAGATTGCAATGCTTACGCCTTGCAATGACGGAATAATAGGCGATACCTCCATTAATAAATTGGAAGCGTTTGGTTTTTTCCTTACCCCTTGTTGGTGTTGTTTCACCAACAAGAATACTATACAATCAGAACTAAGTTTTGCAGTATGATGCTGCCAAACTTTTTTTATTTGGTACAGTCAGTAGGTGAGTTATTAGCAAGTATCGCAGCAATTTTTAAACTGTTTTGGTGTTTGCAAACCACTCACCCGCTGACTGGTTGTTGTCTTACACAAGGAAATGACGAAAATAATAAGGTTATTGTTTACTAAAAGGAATAGCCAATATTAATGCCACCAAACCTATGATAAACAGCAGAATTAAAACTAGCAGAGTTGAAATTTAACATATACCGAAGTGTAAAATTAGAATAATACAAATTTACCCCAGTGCGAAATTGGTACTGATGCGAAATCTTCTCAGAGTTATCTAGGGCACTGGGGTCATCTTTAAACATGCTGCCTTGCAAAGTAGTATCGTAGAATACGCCCTGCAAGTTGGCCGAAAAAATCCACTCCCAAATAAATTTATTTTGCAATTTGTTAAGCTTTTGATCAGTAAGTAAGAATTTATGTTTATTGCCCCATTTGAGCATAGTGCCAATTTGTATTCTGCTGGTTAATGTTCCTACTCGTGCACCAAAAAAAGGTATTAAGTGATTGGCTAACCAATTGCCGCCAAATCCTTTTTCAACTCTGAAGCGGTAATCAATCAAAAAAGTGTTTTGTAATTGGCTTTCCCAACCAAGAGGGATAGGAGAATTTACAATTTTATGCACAAAAGTCTGTACTTGCTCTCCTCCGGCTGCTGGTCCCATAATACCGATACCAATTTCATTAGATAGTTTTAGGTTTTTCTTTGGATTTATAATCACGGTGTAATTTGTTGCTAAAAGATAGGCCGAATAAGGTTGGTCATTCTCTATTTCTTCGGGCTCGGTGATGGAAGAAGGAGTAAAAATTCGCTGTTCAATGCCAAAACCTGTAAATGTTAACACCTTTTGGCTTTTAGGGGTAAGAATGAGTTGAGCTAGCGTTTTACGTAAATTTTTATGAGTATAAGCTAACCCAATACCTGCCGTATAATAACTATCAGTACTAAATAGCATATCATTCTCCACTTCAAGTACAAACCGGCTATTCCTTTCGGAAAAATCAAGGGCAGTTTCTGTTCGTTGCGCTAAAGCTGCCAAGGGTAATAAAAAGGAGAGTAGGCTTATTATTTTGATTAAATACATAGACAGCAAAATTACATTGATTTCGCCTTTATTGCGTTTTACTTCAACTTAAAAAGTTATAAAATCAGGTCAAGTTTCATTAAAAATTATTAGCTTCTTACATTCAGGGTGCAATGGGGGAGTTGCGCTCTGAGTATTATTTGGTCTAATCAAACTCGGTGGAGGTTGGAGATTGCAAGGCTTACGCCTTGCAATGACGGAATAATAGGCGATACCTCCATTAATAAATTGGAAGCGTTCGATTTTTTCCTTACCCCTTGTTGGTGTTGCTTCACCAACAAGAATACTATACAATCAGAACTAAGTTTTGCAGTATAATGCTGCAAAGCTTTTTTTATTTGGCAAAGTCAGCGGGTGAGTTATTAGCAAGTAGCGCAGCAATTTTTAAACTGTTTTGGTATTTGTAAATCAACTCACCCGCTGACTGGGTTGTATTTTACCCCTAACACAAACTAGCACCAAACACTATCAATGGTAAGGTTGTTGGTGAAAACACCAACAACGGGTGGTGTGGTTTTTTTTTAGTTTCACAAGTGATTTTTACTTGTATTTAAACGGTCTTTCTTTTCCGTTTTTAATTTCTATCCAATTACCTGCTTTTCTACCGTTTTCATAAGTTCCTTTATACATAAGTTTTCCCTTTTTTGAGTAAAATTCCCAATCTCCATTTTCTTTTCCTTCTTTATAAAACCCTTTTTGTAGAAGAACTCCTTTTTCAGAGTAATAAAGCCAAACACCGTCTGGAAATCCATTTTTATAAGCTAATGTTCGTTTTAAAACTCCGGTTGGATAGTAATTGACCCAAACTCCTTCGTATTGACTGTTTTTATAGGCTCCTTCTCGCTTTAGTTGTTGAGTAGGATAATAATAGAAAGCGGAATCTTCTAAACTTCCATTAATCCAATTCTCCCTACTCTGTAACTTTCCATCAAAATCGTACGATTGAGCCTCTCCGTTTAGCGTATCGTTTTTATAGTGTTCAATGGCTTGTAAAGTGCCTTTTGGGTAATAAAATTTCCATTCTCCGGTTTTTTCACCTTCAACTAGTTCACCTTCAGCCCTAAGAAGTCCATTTTCATAGTATTGTTTTTCAATTTGCGCTTGCACAAATAAAAATTTACAAATCAACAATAGAATGAATGATAACCTTAATTGAGCTTTCATAAGAGTTTAAAAATTACGTTAACCTCATAAACGAAAGCGAAACTAATTTGTTATTTATTGGCCATTAACACTGCCCAAGCCTCTTTTATTTTATTTTTGGCAAGCAAGCCTTTAGCCAATTGATGTAATCGCTCTTCTACATTAGTACCAGAAGTTATAATTTCACTCACATCATCATTATGCTCAATAGACTTTGGCATCTCTTCTATACTACCTAGCAGCCCAAGTTCATTACCAGTTAGCACCTTACTATTTCTTATGGAGGAAGGAATAGTATCAAACCCAACACCTATGGATGAAACTGGTTTGGGTATTTCAAAAATGGCATTGCCACTGGCACGCGAATACCAATTTCCTCCCATTCTTGCCACCGTATCTATTTTATTAGGGTCAATTTTTCCATTCTCATCTAGTATGTTGGTATCTAAATGGATTTTAGTTACTTCACATATAATAAGGTTGCCTGCACCTCCTTCGGCACCCAAATGAATTACCTCATTTACTTTGCACTCAAACGAAACAGGCGATTCTTTTACGCTGGGAGGCGTTACAGTTTCAGAAGCTACTTCGGTAAAGCCTGCTTTTTCAAATTCATTTACACCTTTAGGGTATTCAGCACTTGATAAAGACATTTGCTGCACCATGGCATAGCTCACAATATTAATTACCACTTCTTTGGTTGCCATAGCATTGTCCAATGTATGCTTGGTTGTATTTCCTCTTACTCTCCTTGCAGGAGAAAAAATCATAATTGGAGGGTTGGCACTAAACACATTAAAAAAACTAAATGGGCTTAAATTAACATTGCCATCTACATCAACCGTGCTTGCAAATGCAATTGGACGAGGAGAAACTGCTCCCAATAATAGTCCGTGCAGTTCGGCAATAGGTATTTCTTTGGGGTTGATGGATTTTATCATAATGCTTAATCAGATGGCAAAATAAGTGTTTTAACCTCCCCAAAACCAACTCGAATGCCGTCTTTTTCGGCATAGCCGCGCATAATTACGGTGTCGTTATCATTAATAAACCTACGTTCTGTACCATCACTCATTTGTATGGGTTTGGTGCCTTTCCAAGCAAGCTCTAACATAGAGCCATACGAATCTTCGGTTGGGCCGCTTATTGTGCCAGATGCGTACATATCGCCTACCTCTACATTGCAGCCATTTACCGTGTGGTGCGCCAATTGTTGGTTAATATTCCAATACATATATTTAAAATTGGAGTTGCTAACAATGGTTTCTTGCCCACCTTTGGGCTTAATACCCACCTGTAAATTGATGTTAAAATTCTTTTTGCCACTTACCTCTAAGTAGGGTAGTACTTTTGGGTCTTGGGTTGGTGATTCAACTTTTATATACTCCAGAGCTTCTAAAGTTATAATCCAAGGAGAAACAGAGGAGCCAAAGTTTTTGGACAAAAAAGGCCCTAGCGGCACATATTCCCACACTTGTATATCTCTGGCTGACCAATCATTAAATAACACAAACCCAAAGATATAATCTTCTGCCTCTTGGGTTGAAATTGATTTGCCTAGGTTGGTGTTCTGGTTTGTTATAAAGGCCATTTCTAACTCAAAATCTAACCGTTGGGTAGGCCCAAAACTTGGAACGGCAGCATCAGGCCCTTTGGTTTGCCCTTTGGGTCGCTTAATTGGCGTGCCAGAAACTATAATGGAGGATGGTCTGCCATGATAACCCACGGGAATATGCCTCCAATTGGGCAGTAGCGCATTATCCGGGTCGCGAAACATAGTGCCCACATTAGTGGCGTGCTCTATACTCGAATAAAAATCGGTATAATTAGGCACCTTAACAGGCATTAACATGTCTATTTCAGTCATTTTAATTAAGCAATTTGCACAATCTGTTTTATTCGATTGCAGCTCCTGGTTGCTTTCAGTAAAAAGGGCAATAATTCGATTTCTTACTGCATTAGTGATTGATTTTCCTAAACCGATAAAATTGTTTAAGGTGGAATGCTTAAAAATACCATCAGGTAATTGAATTGAATTAAAATAGCCTTTGCTATGCAAATAGTCTAAATCAATTACATGATTACCGAGGGCAGAAGCTGCACCAATTTGCGTTCCTCGCTTAAAAATACCGAATGGGATATTATATATGCTAAAATCAGATTTTGGGTCAATTTGTACCCAGCTAGTTGTTATGTTCATTTTGTTGGGTGATTATGAGCCGCTAATGTCGGTAAGTTTACGCAAAGTTCGCAATCTTGTACTCATCAAAATTTTGCGAACTCTGTGCCTTCTCTGCGTCCCTTTGCGGTTAAATTTATTTTAAAGTGTTCCTCTACGTGCTTGTTCTGCTTCAATAGACTCAAATAAAGCCTGAAAATTACCCTTACCAAATGATTGTGCCCCTTTGCGCTGAATAATTTCAAAAAACATCGTTGGGCGGTCTTCCACAGGTTTGGTAAATATTTGGAGCAAATAGCCTTCATCGTCTCTATCTACCATAATGCCCAACGCTTTTAATTTATTCATATCCTCTTCAATCTCTCCCACACGGTCGCCCACGGTATCGTAATAAGTGCCGGGTACATATAAAAATTCAACACCTCTGTTGGTCATTTCTCTAACCGTATGTTCAATATCGTTGGTGGCCACGGCAATATGCTGGCAGCCTGCTCCCCTATAAAAATCAATATACTCTTCAATTTGCGATTTTTTAACTCCTTCGGCAGGTTCATTAATCGGGAATTTGATTCGACCATTTCCATTGGTCATCACCTTGCTCATAAGTGCCGTGTATTTGGTGGAAATATCTTTATCATCAAAAGTGATTAAGTTAGCAAAGCCCATTATATTCTTATAAAATTCGGCCCAAGTGTTCATTTCGTCCCAATCTACATTGCCCACCATATGGTCTATGTAGCGCAAGCCAGTTGGCTCAGGATTATAGGTCGATTTCCATTTTTCAAAACCTGGAAGAAATGCTCCTTTATAATTACTGCGCTCTACAAAAATATGAACGGTATCGCCATAGGTATGAATACCCGAGCGCACCACATACCCATGTTCATCTTCTTCTTTGGTAGGCTGCATATAAGGTTTGGCACCACGTTTGGTAGTTTCTTCAAATGCTTTGGTGGCATCATCTACCCAAAGGGCTATTACTTTTACCCCATCGCCATGCTGTGCCAAGTGGTGGTTTATATCACTTTCTGGCTCCATAGAGGAGGTTAGCACCAAGCGTATTTTATCCTGCACTAGTACGTAAGAGGTTTTGTCTTTTAAGCCCGTTTCTAAGCCGGCATAAGCCAACGATTGAAACCCAAAGGCTGTTTTATAATAATGTGCGGATTGCTTAGCATTGCCCACATAGATTTCTACATAGTCAGTTCCTTTTAAGGGTAAAAAATCCTGAGCTTCCGGAAATATTTTTTTTAATCCGTAGTCGTAGTTTTTTATATTTTTTAAGTTTTCCATGTCTTATTTGATTAGTGTATCCATGATTTATAATACCCATCTACCTCAATTTCTAAAGCCTCTTTAGTAATTTTCACCGAATTAAACGGGTCAATCATTACAGCCATTTCTTCGGTTCTGGTTTTACCAATGCTACGTTCTATTGCTCCTGGGTGAGGGCCGTGGGTTAAGCCTCCTGGGTGCAGGGTTATTTGTCCTTTTTTAATATTATTTCTACTCATAAAATCACCATCTACATAGTATAATAATTCGTCAGAGTTTATATTGCTGTGGTGGTAAGGAGCAGGAACCGCCTCTGGGTGGTAATCGTACATTCGAGGTACAAATGAGCAAATTACAAAATTAGTGCCCTCAAATTGCTGATGGATTGGAGGGGGTAAATGCACCCTGCCTGTTATCGGCTCAAAATCAAAAATAGAAATGGCATAGGGATAATTATAGCCATCCCAGCCTACCAAATCAAAGGGATGGTTTTCATACACATAAGGGTATATTAGCCCATTTTTCTTAATCATTAAGTCGAATTCGCCTTTTTTGTCAATCGTTTCAAGGTTTTGAGGTAGTCGGTAATCTCTTTCACAAAAAGGAGAGTGCTCTAGTAGTTGCCCAAAATTGTTACGGTATTTATTGGGGGTAAATATTGGAGAAAATGACTCTACAAATAATAATCTATTATCTTCCGTATCAAAATCCATTTGATACACCGTACCTCTTGGTATGATGAGGTAGTCGCCATATTTAAATGAGATGGAGCCGTAAGGGGTTTTTAATGTGCCTGAACCTATATGCACAAACAGCATTTCGTCAGCTTCGGAATTTTTAAAGAAATAATCGTTCATTGAAGTTGATGGTGCCATCAACCCAATGTTCATATCGTTATTAACAAAGAGTGTTTTTCGGCTTTTGATATAATCGGCTTCGGGTTTAATATCAAACCCTTTAAAACTAAGGTTGGTTAAGTTATCTTCCACGGCAATTTCTGGTTTTACCGAGTATGCCTTTGCTTTTTCTTTTACCAAAGTAGGAGGATGAATATGGTATAATAACGAAGACATACCTGCAAATCCGGCAGTTCCAAAAAGTTCTTCTTGGTATAACCCACCCTTTTCTTTATTAGCAAAAGTGGTGTGGCGTTTATGGGGTATTTTTCCTAATGAATGATAAATAGGCATAATGGTTTTTTTAAGTTAAAATTTACTATTATTTCATATAAAATACTATTAATCAGAGATTAAACCAACTGACCAATAGATAGTTCCAGTGCTTTTTTAGTAATATGTGTTTTTGCATGGTTTACGTGGTGTACTTTTTCTAATGCCTCTCGAATGGTATTTGAAGTATCTTCAAAAATAGCTTTGTCGGTAATTTCTACTTCTTTGCCCATTAAGTAGGCAAATACACGGGCCATTCCACAGTTGGCTATAAAATCAGGGATTACAGATACATTAGAATCGGCAAAATCGAGGATGGGGCCAAAGAAAATTTCTTTGTCGGCAAAAGGCACGTTAGCACCGCTCGAAATTATTTCTAAACCATTGCTGATAAGTGTTTGAACATTTTCTTTAGATACTAACCTAGATGCAGCACATGGTAAAAATATTTCAGCACCTGCACTCCAAATTTTTTCGTTAGCCTCCTCAAATGGAAGGATATCTTTGGCTCTCAAGGACATTCCATCTCGGTTGAGCATTAAATCTATTATTTGCCTAAGCGCATAGCCCTCTGTATTTATTACTCCTCCGTGCCCATCAATAATGGCCACAATTTTAACACCAGCTTTGGCTAAATAAAATCCGGCAGCGGCTCCCACATTGCCCCAACCCTGAATAATGGCTCTTTTGGTGGCAATGTCGCCACCCCAAATCTTATAATAATTAATCACCGATTCGCTTACTCCATAGCCGGTTATCATATCCGCTAAGGTATATTTTTGGGCTAATGCCGGGGTGTAGTTAATGTCTTCTACAATTTTAGATACCCCCGAGCGCAGTTGGCCAATCTTTTTAATTTTTTGACTATCAGTTGAGGAGTAATGGCCATTTACGACCCCTTCTTGTGGGTGCCATAAGCCGTATTCTTCGGTGTAGGGTATTACTTCCGAAATTTCATCAACGTGCATATCGCCTCCGGTGCCATAATAGCCTTTAAGTAAAGGAATTACCGCTTTGTACCATCGTTTGAGTACTTCGCCTTTTCGGGGGTCGGTGGGGTCGAAGTTGATGCCCGATTTAGCACCGCCAATGGCAGGGCCCGAAACGGTAAATTTAACCTCCATGGTTTTAGCGAGCGATTCCACTTCTCGCTTATTGAGTCCTTTTCTCATACGAGTGCCGCCCCCTGCTGCGCCTCCTCTTAATGAGTTGATAACCACCCATCCTTCAGCATCAGTTTCGCTGTCTTTCCATTCGAAAACAATTTCAGGTCGTTTTTCTTCGAACTTTTTTAATAATTCTATCATGTGCCTAATAAACTAATTCCAAATTTATAAACAGGTGGCATTTATTTATACTATAATTCTGGTTATTATTGAGATTATGGTATAAAATTCTTTTAAAAGTTAAATTTGTAGAAAATACCTATTTTTAACTTTCTTAAAATGAAGGTTGAAAGAACAAACAACTATTTACATGCTAGATATTACGGATAAGAAGATTTTAAAGGTATTGCAAGAGGATGGGAGAATTACCATTAAGGCATTGGCCGACCAATTGGGCTTAACTACCACGCCTGTTTTTGAGCGAGTGAAACGATTAGAAAAAGAAGGGGTAATTAGTAAGTATGTGGCACTTGTAAGCCCTAAAAAAGTAGATAGAAACTTAACGGTGTTTATCTCCATCTCCTTAAAAAACCACACCCGTTCTTACTTAGATAAGTTTGTAAAAGAGATGAACTCTTACCCTGAGATTATGGAGTGCTATCATATTGCGGGTAATTTCGATTATTTACTAAAAACACAGTTAAAAGATATGGAGGCCTTTCAGTTGTTTATTCTCAATAAATTATCGGTTAATTCAAATATTGCCCACGTGCAAAGCTCTTTTGTGCTGAGTAAAGATAAGCATAGCACTGCTTTGAGTGTTTAAATAACCTATCCTGTATAATTCATGAATTATGCAGGATAGGGCGGAAGAGTACTTTGCTACTCTGGTTTATTAACCTTCCATCGGGGGTCGAGCAGATTGGTTTTATTTCCCCTTTTTAGTGTAAAAAAGACAATAAGGCCACCCAGCAAGATAATAGCACCCATGATAGCTATTATAATAATGGTTTTAGTATTAGATACTTTGAGCTTATTTACTTCGTTTTCTTTTTTGATTAAGGCAATTTCTTTTTCTTTTTCGAGCATATGAAAGGTAACTTCTAAATCGGCTAGTTTCTTACTCGAAGTTTCATTGACAATATCGTTGCGATACGCATCATAAAGCACACGGTTGTCATAGGCTTTTTCTATATCTCCCTGACTGTAATAAAGGTTGGCAAGTGCCAAATGAATATCTTTTAATAAGGGCTTATTAATTACATTTTGCGCATTTGAGAGTGCTTTAAGCTCTAATTTTAGTGCTTCTTTATTCTTTCCTTGGTCGATTAGTAAAGTACTTAGGTTATGATATGCAAAAGCTTGCCCTACAATATCCTTTCGTTTAATACTGGTTTCTAACGAGAGCTCATAGTATTTTTTAGCTCGTTTATATTCGCCTCTTCGTAAGTAGGCGTTTCCAATATTGGCGTAGGGGTCAAATTCGCTGTGCTCAATTTTATCAAATATTTTAATGGCTTTTTTGTAAAAGCCAATAGCTCTATAGTCTTCGCCCATTTCGAGGTAAGTGTTTCCTAAATTATTGAGCGCACCCACCAAGTTTTTTTGGTCTTTGAGTGAATCTAATAGCCAATAGGATTGCAAAAAGTACTCCAGTGCTTTTTTAGGTTGGCCTTTCATCGAATAAATAGTGCCAATATTATTTAAACTATACGCATAACCCTTGGCATTATTTATTTCCTTATTCAGTTGCATCGATTGCAAATGATAGTTCATCGCCTTATCAACTACGCCATGGTTTTTGTAAAATACACCAATGTTATTATAGCTGGCGGCTATGCCTTCTTTGTTTTCTTGCGAAAGGGCTAAATCAAGTGCTTTGAGTGTAAAATCGAGGGCTTTTTTAGGGTTTGAATTAATGTAATGGTTATAAAGGAGGTTATTGGCTTTAATCGCAGCTTGGTCGTTTCCTTTTGCTAAAAGCTCCAGGCTATCCAGGTTGTTTGCCAAACTAGAGAACCCAATCAATAAAAATAGAATAACACCTAGTAATCGCATGTTGCTAAATATTTGTAAAATACGAATATACTACCTTATTAAGAAAAATAGGAAAGCACTCGCTAGAATCCGTCTATAAACTCCAATAAACAAAAATCAAATAACAAAAAAATAACAAAAACGAAAATACCAAACTATGCAAGTACTTGGTGTTTAGGTGATTGCATTTTGATATTTCAGCCGGTCGGCAGACAGGTATTTGGATATTGTCATTTGTTATTTCTGAAAACATTGACTTTATAGACAGGCGCTAGCTAAGGTTTTTATTAGCAATAGATTTATATCCAATAAAAACAAGGATTGGCGCCCAGGCTAAATTAATTAATACATTTTTTATTTCTACGGCATCTCTAATTTCCATAAATACATATTTAGGAAAAGGAATATCTATTAAATTAGCTAGTGCTGAATAGGGCAGGTATTCGGTTAAATACTCAAGATTAAAAGGCAATGGTATTTTTAACATCCATTCAAATGCAGGATATATAATTAATATTACAATAGCTAAACCTGCTCTTTTTACAATAAGTGCAATGGTCATTACCAAAAGTAGGTAGTTTAAGGTGGCAATAAAAAAGGCTCCCACAAAATTAATATGTGTAAACATATATTTCATTTCCGATGCTGGCGAATAGACAGAACCCATTCCTAATCCAATAAAAAGCACAACAACTGTTGCGATAAGGCTAAAGCCTATAATAAATAACACTTTGGAGGTTATAAAGTCGGCTCGGCTTAAGCCATCAATTACATTTTGGCGTATGGTTTTGTACGAAAACTCATTGGTAATGGAAATGATAACGAATATGCCGATTAAGAATCGAAAGTATTGGGCTACGAAGGTGAGGTTTTGCCAAATATCAGGAAAATGATAAAGTGGCACTTTCATAATATCAAAATCGCCCAATTCTGCTCCTTTGGCTGCCAGCCATTTAAGCGCCTCCATACCGCTTAGGGTAGTAACCAACAAAAAGGTAAAGTAAATGCCAATCAGTATCCAAAAAGTACGGTACGATTTGTTTTTTGCTATTTCAATTTTTAAAAGTCGGAGCATTAGGCGTTGTTTAAAAGTTCTAAAAATTGTGTTTCGAGCGATTTAGATTGTGTTTCGAGCGAGCTGATGATGATATTGTTTTTTACCAAATACGCATTAAGGTCTGGGGCTGCTTTGCCTGCAACCATCTCTACTTCAAAAGCACCATTGGGCATTAAAATTGCTTTGCTAACCAAATTGCATTGGTTTAAAATAGAATGCAAATCAGTTTCTGCCTTTACAATTACCTTAAAATCTGTTTTGCCTACATCGGCCACTTTGCCTGTATAAATAAGCTTGCCAAATTTAAGCACGGCAAAATCGGAGCATACTTTTTGTACTTCATCCAATAAATGGCTCGCCAAAATAATGGTTTTTCCTTGGCTGGCAATGCCCATAATTAATGCTCGTATTTCTGCAATCCCCTGTGGGTCGAGCCCGTTGGTGGGTTCATCTAAAATCATTACTTCTGGGTCGCATAGCAGGGCAGAGGCAATGGAAAGTCGTTGTTTCATACCGAGCGAAAAAGTTTTGAAATTATCGTGCTGCCTATCGAGTAAACCTACTTGTTTTAATACTGGTTCAATTCTATCATTCGAAACCTCTTTAATAAGTGCTACTATCTCTAAATTTTTATAGGCTGATAAATAAGGATAGAAAATAGGGGTTTCTAAAATGGCGCCAATCTTTTTGCGCTGTTCTTTGGTGCCGGGCTGCCCAAACCATCGGTATTGGCCCGTGGTAGGTTGTATTACATCCAACAACATACCTAAGGTGGTGGTTTTACCACTTCCGTTTGGACCTAATATGCCAAATACCGACCCTTTGGGTATTTTTAACTCTAAATTATCTACGGCTTTTAAGCGTCCATAATGTTTGGATAGCTGCCTGGTTTCTAATACGGTTTCCACAATTAATGATTTGTTACTGTATCTATAATTTTACCAATTTGTTTGGGGTTGGGGCTGCCTAGCACATCAATGGCTAAGGTTTTTTCTTCTACTTTAACAAGTAAGAAATAACCCTCAATTTCGCCCTCATCTTCGTTTATATACCCAATTACATCAGCCCCTTTGTGTTTTATGCTCATTAAAAGCTCAAAATCATTGGTTTCTAAGTCCGAAATTAAGCTTGTTTTTTCAGAAGACGAAAAACTATTGAAGGTAAGTACTTTAATTTTTTCAATCGTGGCTGCCAAAGCAGCTATTTCAGGGTCGTCCGATTGGTTAAGCATCGTAAAGCTACTATGGTACATTACAAAGGCGGTAGCATCTGGGTATTTATTGGCCAAATTTTTCATTGCCTTGCTCTGCCCAAAACTGAGTTGGCTTATTAGTAAGGCTAAAAGAAGTAAGTGTGGTTTCATAAGGAATTGGAATGAGGTGTTGAAAAATTAATACATAAGTAAAGAACCTCAACATAGATTATAATGGGTTGAGGTTCTCCTGCCTAGCAGGCATCTAGTTATCATTGACAGAGTAAAGAATTTTAGAGGGGATGCTGGATCAGCCTGGCTGACTGGCAAAGTACATAAAAAGAACGTTTCACCGCACCCTGTTGCGGGGTCTCTATTTTTAAGCTTTTCTGTCATCTGTATCCGTTGATTTTTTTTAATTCCGATCTAAGAACAATGCTTTTGGTTAATCCCAGTTTTGTTTATTTTTAACCAAGTAGGATACGTCACTCATCGAAAACATACCTTGAAAGGTGAAGAGGACAAAGTCGTCATCACTATCAATTAAAAAAGTAACATTCTCTAACTCCGCTCCGCTGCCTTGCGCCAAAATATTAATGTTAGAGTCGTGCTCTTTAATACTCATTAATTGCTCGTATTTTTCACGTTTCATGTTTTTCTCGAGCGAAGAAATATCATTTCTATCCAATAAATCAAAAGGCACTTTTAGTACTTGCATTGCCTTAATGGCTCCTAAAATTCTGCTGGCTGCTTCAATGTCTTCCTTGTCCTCATCGTCTTCATCTACATATTTGGCAATGTTAGAGGCAAAGTTGAACAGCGACCCACTAATATCTACAAAAGTGGTATTATCCATTTCACGGTATTTGTCTTGAAACTCTGAGATGGATCTTGTTTGTGCAAAAACCAAGCTGGGGATTAATGCAAGGGCGAGTAATAATGTTGTTAATTTTTTCATTTTTTGAGTTGTTTGTTGTTTTAAGTTTGGAGTCCGAAGTCCGGGAGTGCTTTTTTTGACTTCGAACTTCCAATTACCGACTTCGGACTTCCATTTTTTAATTTTGAGTGTTGTTTTTTTTATTTTTATCTATATTTTCTAATTTTTCAAAACCTTCTATATCCATTGATTTGGATAGCTTGGAGATTTGCTTAAGGTCGATGTCGCCTACTAAGCTTAACAGCAGAAAGCTATCATCACTGCCCATTACCATTAATAGTTCTGCAATGATTCCATCCTTTTCTTTAATGAGAAATTTCATATCGTTGTCTTTCTCTCTAATGGTCATCAGCTCCTCGTACTCTTTGCTATCAATAAGGCTAAAGGCTTCTTTATAAAGTGCCTGCCCATTCGAAATATCTTCTTTGGCTAATATTTTAAGCCCTTTTACCTTGCTAATGGCATCAATTACGTCTTGATCTTCCTGATCTTCGGCATCAAAATTTGCAAACAGGCTAAACATACGCCCGGTAATGTTTACTTGCGTAAACGATTCATCATTTTGGTATTTCGAAAAGAATTTGGTGATGGCATCTTCTTGCGCACTGGCTCCCAATGGGCCTAAAGTTAAGACGAATATTATGGCTATTTTTTTCATTATTTCGATCTTTTAATTTTCGATTCTGCTTTGCTAAGCAGTGATATTTTTTCTACTTCTTTTTTGCCATGGTTCATTTTGCTGGCAATTAATAATAAAGCCCTCTTTGTTTCGGCATAGGCCTCTTCGGGATTTTTATAGGTGTCTTCCACTAATAATAGCTGCGGTTTATCTCCTTGCCATATTTCCATTCTAAATACAAACGAAGTAGCAATAATAAGGGCAATGGCTGCTGCTACCTTCATATAGTTTTGAAAGGCTTGCTCCAGCTTTCGAACTTTGCTTTTAGGTTGAGGGCTATTTTTCAGTTGCTCCATTAGTGCATTATCAAACGCTGGGTCAAGCATTTTTACCTTCGCCTCTTGGTTAAAGTATTGAAATAAGGGAGCGGAACTTTCTAAATGAGGAGGGATATTTTCTCCACTATTAAAAAAGGCTTTAATTTCGGTTTCTTCCTCTTGGGTAGAAACGCAGTTCCAATAGCGCTCCAGCAATAAATCTATTCTTTTAGAGTCCATAAGCGTTTACTTGTATTAATTGTTCACGAACTTGTTTTCTTGCCCTAAACAAATTAACCTTTACGGTGTTTAAATTTTGTTTAAGTATTTCACTAATCTCTTGGTACGAAAAACCGTCAATATCGCGCAATTGAATAATCTGCTTTTGCAAATCGGGTAATTGGTTTATGTATTGATGTATCGCACGCATTGTATCGTTGTGTTCGGTGGATGAATAGGGGCTTTGAGAACTGCTTTGCAAGTCGTAGGCATTATTAATATCTACTGCATTTTTATGCTTCGATTTAAGCTTATCTAAGGCTAAATTTCGTCCCACTCGCATACACCAAGCTTCCATATTTTCATAGGTGTGCATTTCATCTCGCTTGTTCCAAACCTTAATAAAGGTTTCTTGCACTACATCTTTGGCTTCATCCTCGTTTTTAAGAATCCTTAGCGTATAGCGAAAAAGCTTGTCTTTTACGGGTAGTACACGTGTTTTAAAGGTTTCCAAACTCATACTCAAAAAGAAGACGACTGACTTTACGGAAAGTTACAACGGTTTGGAAAAAAAGTTTGGAGTTGGAAGTGGAAAGTACAGTTAGAAAGTCATTCCGTAGGAATATTTACCACAAATGATGAACTATACATTCAGCACGGTAGTGCTGCGTCATTCCCTAGTCTTACGCTAGGGAATGACGCACAAAGGAGGGTTGCATCTCATCCCTGTAAGTTGTGGTAGATGGGTCAAATGAATCATCATCAGTAGTACAAGCGGCTAATAGAAAGAATAAGGGCAATTATTCCGATTTTCTTCATTTATTAATTCTTTCTAATTCTCAATTCTACTTCAGGCACATTTTTCATTAGTTCTGTAAGTTCTGGTAATAATTTCCGGTCGTAATGGTAGGGGTATAGCACTTTTGGCTTAAATGCTTTTACTGCATCTACCACCATGGCAGGGTTCATAGTATAAGGTAGTTTCATAGGCAAAAAAGCGGCATCAATGTTTTTAAGTGCTTTCATCTCGGGTGTATTTTCAGTATCACCTCCAATAAATATGCGTAAATCGCCTAATGTGAGAATATAACTGTTGCCTTGGCCTTCTTTATGATAAAGTTCCCCTTCTTCGTTTTTATGTATCAAATTATAGGCAGGTAATACAGTAATGCCAACACCATCAATGCTTAATTGTTGTTCGGGGTAAAGCACCATTCCCTGATGCCATTTTTCGTGGGCTATTTCGCTCATAAATGTTTTGGTGCCACTATTGCTTAATGCTTTTAAAGCGGCTGGGTCGCAATGGTCGTTATGGTGGTGGGTTACAAAAAGCATATCTGCTTTAGGTAATTTATATAAATCGGCTTGGCGCGATGACGGATCAATATAAATACTTTGCTCGCCCCATTGCAATAAAAGAGAACCATGACCAATAAAGGTAATGGCAACATCTCCCGAAGATGCTTTTAGTGTGTCTTTGCCAAATATTTTTTGACCTAAGCTGCTTAATGAAATAAGATAACTTATTGTAAAGAAGAGTAATGTTTTCATAATTTATTAAACGCAATATTAATACCAAGTTATATATTTGATTAGTAAACATAATGGTGATATGAAAAAACTATTTTTTGGGAGTATCGAAAACGCTAACTCAGCAGATTTAGCACTTGCTCTTTTAAGGGTATTTGTAGGCCTTAGCCTTATGCTAGTACACGGTAGTGGCAAAATTCCCGTTTCTGATGGATTTATTGAGCATATTGGCTCTCTTGGTTTTCCAATGCCTGCTATTTTTGCTTGGGCTGCAGCACTCGCAGAGTATATTGGTGCCTTATTACTGGCATTGGGGCTTTTTACTAGACCAGCAGCCTTAATGGTAGCTTTTACTATGTTTGTGGCGGCTGTTGTAAACCACGGTACAGACCCTTTTGCAGTGGCAGAAAAAGCGTATTTATACTTATCCATTAGCTTGTTATTTGTGGTTTTAGGCTCGGGTAGGTTTGGTGTTGATTCTATTATTAGAAGAAAACTGAATATCTAGGCAGCGCACAAACTATTGTTAAAGTTTAATGGAATGGATTCAATTACATATAAAAGAATACCTAATTCCTGTACTCGTTATCGGGTATTATTTATTAGTATTATTTGCAGTAATAAAAATACTTCTCGAAAATAAAAACCCGCTAAAAACGCATTCTTACGTACTTTTACTCATTTTACTGCCCATAGCAGGGCTGTTAATATACCTGTTTTTTGGGCAAGAATACAGGCGTCATAAATTTTTTTCTCGTAAAAAAGCGATGGATAGCAGTATGGTAGATTCCATTGTAAACGATCAGCTAAACTTGGCTTTTCAGCACGAGCTAATTGATGATGAAAGAGTAAAAGAAAAGTTGAACATTATTAAGCTACTGCTGCGTAATAATAATGCCTTTTTAACCAAAAATAATAAGGTTAAAATGCTTATTAACGGAGAGCAAAAGTTCGATGCTCTATTGAATGATATTGATAAAGCAACGAGTCATATTCATTTAGAATATTACATTTTTGAAGAAGATGAGATTGGTAAAAAGGTGCTTAATAAACTTATTAAAAAGGCATCTGAAGGTGTAAAAGTGCGATTTATTTACGATGGTGTAGGAACGAGCATACCGCTTGCTACAAAAGCAAAGCTAAAAAAAGCAGGCATTATAGCAAAACCCATTATGCCTGTGTATTTGCGTAAATTTAGCAAGGCTAATTACCGCGACCATCGCAAAATAGTGGTTATAGATGGCAAAATTGGCTATGTGGGTGGCATTAATATAGCAGATAGGTATGTACACAAAGAAGGACAAAAGCATTGGCGAGATACCCACTTAAAAATGGAAGGAAATGCAGTATATTCTTTGCAAATTGCCTTTTTGTTAAATTGGTATTATGCCGCCAAAGAGAAATTAAACTTTACCAGAAACCTCTTCCCAACGATTCATTCAGCAGGGAGTACTTGTGTTCAAATAGCAGGTAGTGGACCAGATACCGATTGGGCAAGCATAATGCAGGCATTTTTTGTCGCTATTACTTCGGCTTCTAAACGTGTTTGGATAACTTCCCCTTATTTTATCCCGAATGAACCCGTACTTATGGCCATTAAAACAGCCGCTTTAAGGGGCATTGATGTACAAATTATTTTTCCGCACCTGCCAGATTCCCTTATTGTGCATGCTGCCTCTATGAGTTATATGAAAGAAGTGCTAGAGGCAGGGGTAAAAGTGCACCTTTATACCAAAGGGTTTGTTCATGCTAAAACTTTACTGGTTGATGATGTGTTCTCTTCCGTAGGAACTGCTAATATGGATTACCGCAGCTTTGACCAAAACTATGAAATAAATGCAATGGTGTATAGCGAAATATTTGCTACTCAGTTAGAAAAGCAATTTTTAGAAGATGTGGGGCAATGTATCCCTCTACAACTTAATAGATGGGAGCAAAGACCCATCAGAACAAAATTATTAGAATCAGTAGCACGCTTATTAGCGCCATTATTGTAAATTTGAGCGTATTAACAACCCAAATAAATAAGACAAAATGAAATCTATGAAAACCCTCGCAGTGGCTCTAATAAGTGGAGCATTGCTTACCTCTTGTGGTGGAGAAGAACAGAAAGAAAGTGATAGTGCAGAAAAAACAAATGCTGTAGTAGAATCCTGCACGTATTCGTATGTATCAGATTCAACTACACTAAAATGGACAGCTTATAAATTTACAAAAAGAGCGGGAGTCGGTGGAACTTTTAATCACATTGCTGTAAATAATGCAAAGAGCAGTGATAACCCTTTGGAAGTGCTGATTGGGGCTGATTTTAGTATTGATGCTACTTCTGTTAATTCAGGTAATGAGGAAAGAGACCCCAAATTGGTGGAGTTCTTTTTTAAGAAACTTGCTAATACCGAAACAATTAAAGGTAAAATTATTTCTATAAATAATGGAGAAGCAGTTGTAACTATTATAATGAATGATAAATCAGTAGATGTAAACGGAAAAATTTCAGTAGAAGGAAATAAAGTAACACTTACCACCTCCGTTGATATGACCGATTTTGAAGGGTTAGGTGCAATTGCTTCATTAAACGAAGTATGCTCGGCCAAACACATGGATGAAGACGGGCAGAGCAAGTTATGGCCTGATGTTGATATTGTGGTTTCCACGGTGTTGAAAAAGGAATGTAACTAAAGTTGTTATGCCCTAACAACGGGGCAATACACTGGGTGTATATTAACGATTAAGCATATTTTTGTTAAAAAGGTAGTTTGTAAGAGCTACCTTTTTAATTGTTTCTGTATAGATAGTATTAACCAGCGCATCTGAAATGGATTTTAAAAAAAATATTGGATTATTAATTGTTTGTTTTTCTATCACTGGAAATGTGAGTGCTCAGTGCCCTGCAGTTGCGCCAACGGCAGTGTCAGAATGTAGGCTGGGTACAGGAAGTGTTACTTTAGGAGCAAGTGGTTCTACAGGTTATTATAGTTGGTACGATGCCACTACCGGAGGAAACTTTCTTGGAGTAGGCGCAACCTATCAAACACCTGTAATTGCTACTACAACCAATTATTTTGTAGCAGCCGCCAATGCAAATTATAGCCTCAGTTTTGACGGTGTTAATGATTTTATAGGCCTTGGTAATCCAGCTGCTCTACAGATTACAGGAGATTTAACCATTGAAATGTGGTTAAAGCCTGCCAATTTTAGTACACGCAGAAACCCGTATGCCAAAGCCTATGGAGGAGAAGGCACCATTACACAAGAAACAGATGGTTCACTTAATTTTTATTATGGTACTAACGGTGGCAATGCTACCCCTTACCAAGGGTTTAACTCTGTGGCATCTCTGAGTTTAAATGAGTGGAACCATATAGCCATTGTGCGGGATTTAACCAATGGCCAATTGTATTGGTATATAAACGGAGTGCTTACCAATCAAACAGCGGCTGATTATGGAGCAGCCGTAGCAGGCAGCAATAATGTAACGATAGCCGCAGGCTATGTAAGTAATTATGCAGGAGAAATTGATGAACTAATGGTTTGGAATACAGCTCGTACACAAGTAGAAATTCAAACGAATGACAACTTATGTGCCTTGGGTACAGAGCCAAATTTAGTAGCTTATTGGGATTTTGTAGATGGGGCAGGTACTGTACTAACCGATAAAACGACCAATGCACTTAATGGCACGCTTACCAATATGGATCCGGTTACAGACTGGCTCATCGCCTCACCTGATATTTCTTGTGAAAGCTGCGAATCAGTGCGTACTACCGTTACCGCAACCGTAAATACTGGTACGCCTATTGATTTAGGTTCCGACCGATGTTTTGATGTGACTGCATTATTAGATGCAGGTGCAGGGTTTACCTCGTATCTATGGCAAGATGGTTCTACCAACCAAACATTTAGTGCAACTAACACAGGTATTTATTATGTTGAAGCAAACGATGGTGGAGGATGCGTAGATAGAGATACGGTAAGCTTGATATTAAACCCTGTATCGCCTACAGAAACGGATGGTTGCCGACTTGGAACAGGCCCGGTTGCTCTTTCTGCAACTGGCTCTTCAGGAAACTATAATTGGTATGATGCTTCAACTGCAGGCAATTTGCTAGGTTCAGGAGCTAATTTTACAACTCCTTCCATTAGCTCAACTACTGATTTTTATGTGTCGGCCGCACCAATTAATTACTCACTTGATTTTGATGGAAGTAATGATTTTGTTGATTTAGGTAATCCGTCTGAATTACAAATTAGTGGAGACATGACCATAGAAATGTGGGTAAAGCCAACCAATTTTAGTGCACGAAGAAACCCTTATGCCAAAGCGTATGGAGGTGAGGGCACTATTACTCAGGAAACTACAGGGTTGCTTAATTATTACTACGGTACAAGTGGTATTGATGCTACTCCTTACCAAGGGTTTGGTTCGGTGGCTCCACTTACCTTAAATGAATGGAATCATATTGCGATTGTGCGAGATTTAACCAATGGCCAATTATACTGGTATATAAACGGAGTATTAACAAACCAAACCGCTGCCGATTATGTAGCAGCAACGTTAAGTTCAAATCCTGCAACCATAGCTGCTGGATATGTAGATAATTATGCAGGCCAAATTGATGAACTTAGAGTGTGGAACAGTGCAAGGTCACAAGTAGAAATACAATCTAATATGACCACCTGTTGCGATTGCCTTGCCGATGTAAATCTTGCAGGCTATTGGGATTTTGATGATGGTACAGGAAACTCAACTTTATCCGACTTAACATCTAACGGAAGTGATGGCACCCTAACTAATATGGATCCAGCAACGGACTGGGTAACCGATTCACCCGACCAAAGTTGCGAATCTTGCGAAAGCCCAAGAGTTGCGGTAACAGCTACTGTGGTTGCGGGTTCTCCAGTAAACCTTGGCGCAGATGAAAATTTAGTGTGTACAGGATCTCGATTATTAGATGCAGGTGCAGGTTATGCCTCTTATTTATGGCAAGATGGCTCAACCAATCAAACATTTAATGCCACTACAGGAGGCACCTATTGGGTGCAGGTAGATGCAGGTGCAGGTTGTACCGACCAAGATACAGTTAAGTTAATAAGCCCCGCAAGTGCCGAGTTTGCCCTCGATATGGATGGAGTCAATGATTTTGTAACGATTGGGAATCCTACTGAATTACAAATTACAGGCGACCAAACCATTGAAATGTGGCTGTACCCAAGAAGCTTTGCTACTCGACAAAATCCTTATAATAAAGCCTATGGAGGCGAAGGCACGTTTACACAAGAAACCTCAGGAGTAATTACTTATTTTTATGGAACTTCAGGAGTAGATGCAACTCCATATCAAGGCTTTAATACTGGAATCTCATTAAATCTAAATGAATGGAATCACGTGGCATTAGTTCGTGATTTAACTAATATGCAGCTTCATTGGTATGTAAATGGTATTCAGACTAATACTGTTGCGGCTGATTATGGTGCAGCTGTGGCTGGCGGTAGTCCTGTTTTGTTAGGAGCTGGGTATCAAAATAATTATAATGGACAAATGGATGAGGTGAGGATTTGGAATACTGCACGAAGCCAGTCCGAGGTAAGAGATAATATGGGTAAAAGGCTTATTGGAACCGAATCTGGATTAGTTGCTTATTACCGTTTTGATGCTGGTACCGGTACAACGCTTTTGGATGACTCTAATAATGGCTTAGACGGCATCCTGACAAATATGGATATAGCTACAGATTGGGTTACCTCTACGGCACCTATTGGAGATTTTACAGCTTCACTTTTTACAGGTTCTTGGGCAGGGCAAACTATTAATTTAACTCCTTGTGGTAGAGATGATGTTACCATAAGTAATGTATCAGGAACTCCAACTGGGGTGTTATTATATTATGTGGGAACCGTTCCTAATGATGTGACTGGTATTGTTGGAATAGGTAATAATGACCGATACTTTGGTATAAGAAAATTCAATGATAATGCAGCTACCTATACTATAACTTATAACTATTTAAACAACCCGCATGTAGATTTAAATGATGAAGCAAACTTTGCGCTTTTTAGCCGAACAGATAATGCTGCAACCCCGTGGGCGGATGCTGCAGCCACAGTAGATGTTGCTGCCAACACACTCACAGCTACCGCTCAAAGTACCGAGTTTATGTTAGGTTCTAATGGGTTGCCTTTGCCAGTTACTTTGGTTGATTTTACAGGTGATGCAGAAATCGATAAGGTTAAATTAAATTGGAGCACTGCTTCTGAAAAAAACAATGATTATTTTACAGTTCAACGTTCAGTTGATGGAGAACTATTTATAGATGTAGCACAAATAACAGGAATAGGCACGAGTGGTAAGCTAAATAATTATTCAATTGATGATTTTACGGCACCCCAAGGAAATGTGTATTATCGATTATTACAAACCGATTTTGATGGAACTACGACTGTGCACAAAACTATTATGGTTAATTACGGTGGGTTAAATAAACCATTCGTTGCCCTTTTTCCAAACCCGAGTAGTAAGAGTCAGCAAATTAATGTGAGAGGTGGAAATTTTATAGCATCCCATCCATTATTGATTCAAATAATGGATGTTTTTGGCAATATTATTTACACAAGACAAACCGAGTCTGATAGTGGAGGGTACTTTTCTGCTACTTTAGATGCACTACCAACAAGCACATCAGGGTTCTACTTGGTACGAATCACAGATAATAAGTCTTCGATAATTGTAAAGCTGATTGTTGAGTAAGTTTAAAGCTGACAATTATTCTTAGGTCGAACTAAGGTTAA
>JALSJD010000099.1 GCA_026989535.1 Cyclobacteriaceae bacterium | reverse complement strand
TTTCTGCTAGACATAGACAGATTCCGCATATTTCTTCCATTTCATTTCAGAAATTACGGAATGACGTTGTTTTTTTTGTTTAGGTTTAAACAAATGGAGTAGTTACCAATTATCTGCGCAATCAGCGAGAGAGTAAGTTGTAGCTAGCAAAAAACTCGATTGCCTCTGGGTTGCGCATAGCATCTTTGCTAATTACTTTATCTGCCGGTTGGCCGAGTAGTATTTTCTTTATGGGTGTTTCCATTTTTTTACCACTAATGGTGTAGGGAACTTCCTTAATTTGGATTATTTTATCAGGTACATGCCGGGGGGTATAGGCTTTGCGTATGGTGTTTTTAATCTCCTTAACCAAATAATCTGTTAGTTCGATACTTTCTTCAAGCACTACAAAAAGGGGCATATAATCTTGTTCGTCTTTATCTAAATAGATAACGAGGCTGTCTTTTACATAATTAAGGCTTTCAACAGCTCGGTAAATTTCACTGGTGCCAATTCTAATTCCTCCTCTGTTAAGGGTAGAGTCGGAGCGCCCATAAATGATTACCGACCTCCGTTTCGTTATTTCTGTCCAATCGCCATGCCTCCAAATGCTAGGGTACATTTCAAAATAGCTTTCGGTGTATTTTTTAAAGTGTACATCACCCCAAAAATAGATGGGCATCGAAGGCATAGGTTCTGTAATTACCATTTCGCCCATTTCTCCGAGTACGGCATTTCCGTCATCATCGTAGGCCTCTAATTTGCACCCCAACGCACGGCATTGGATTTCGCCTGTGTAAACAGGTAGCAGAGGATTGCCTCCTACAAATGCACTGCAAACATCAGTGCCTCCGCTTATTGAGGCGAGCCACACATCGGGTTTTACTTCTTTATAAATCCAATCAAAGCTTTCGGGTGATAATGGAGAGCCAGTAGAACCTATGGATATTAAAGTGCTTAAATTAAACGATTGTGCTGGTGTAACTTTAGCTTGCATACTGGCAGAAATAAACCCTGCACTGGTCCCAAAATGTGTAATTTTAGCCTCTTCAATAAATTGCCACATAGTACTCATTAAAGGGTAGGCAGGGCTGCCATCATATAACACGATAGTAGCACCACAAAGTAGTGAAGCTTGCATATAATTCCACATCATCCAACCGGTAGTGGTGTACCAAAAAAAACGCTCGCCATGTTTAACATTATTATGAAAGCTTAGGTATTTAAGGTGCTCCAATAAAACGCCTCCAACGCTGTGGGTAATGGCTTTGGGCTTGCCTGTGGTGCCCGAAGAATAAAGCACCCAAATCGGTTCATTAAACTCAACACGAGTAAAGCTAAGTTTTAGTTCTACATTGGTATCAATTTTATTCCAGTGCGTAGTGTTTTTAAAATCAATTTGGCTATTTGCGTTTAAATACGAGATGAGTACTACCTCTTTTAAGGAGGGCAATTGTTGAATTATTTGGTTTATTTCTGCGATTCTGTTAAATGCTTTACCGCCATACTTATAACCGTCAACAGTTATCAATACTTTAGGCTCAATTTGCGCAAATCGATCAACTACCGAGCTTATGCCAAAATCAGGGGAGGTGCTCGACCATATAGCACCAAGCGCATTGGTTGCTAAAAATGCGATGGTGGCTTCTGGAATGTTTGGTAAATAAGCAACAACTCTATCGCCTTGGCCAACGCCTTTGGAGGCTAAAAAATGTTTGAAAGAGCTTACTTTTTGTTCCAACTCTGCCCAACTTATTTCTACTAGTTTTTCCGTTTCATTTTTAAAGAGAATTGCCGGGTGTTCTGTGGTTTTATTGCTAAAAATATGCTCGGCATAATTTACTTGAGTGCCTTTAAACCATTCTACTTGAGGCATTTTATGTGAAGAAAGCACCTGTTGGGGCTTTGAAGTAGAAATAATGTTAAAATAGTTCCAAACAGACTGCCAGAAGTCTTCTATATTATCAACCGACCATTGCCATAGCTCTTCGTAATTAGCAACTTTAGCTACATCGTTTTTTTTAAGCCACTCTATATAAGAAGTCATAGTACTGGCTGATTTAAAGGCATCAGAAGGTTGCCAAAGCAGTGTAGGTTCGGGCATATTAACTGAGTTTAATCGTGGACTTAAGCAAAATATTGGTCGCTTTTTCTTTATCTAGCAAAAGTTGATTTTTTAAGTCATTAATGGAGTCAAATTTTTCTTCTTTACGAATTAGTTTAATGAATTTAATCGTGATTTCTTTCTCATAAATATCGGCATCAAAATTAAAAATATGTGCTTCAATGGTTAATGGAGGCTTGCTTTCGTTTGGGTTAGTATTTAGGGTAGGTCGGATGCCTATATTTAACATGCCATCATACACATTATCTTCTAATTCAACTTTTACAGCATAACTACCCACTGATGGGATTAGTTTTAAAGTAGAATTAACTTGAATATTTGCTGTAGGAAACCCTAATTTACGGCCTAGTTGGTTTCCTTTAACCACTTTGCCATGTAAGCAGTATGGGTACCCCAAGTATTGGTTGCTAATATGTATTTCGCCTTGCGAAAGGTGGTTTCTTATTTTGGTAGAGCTAACCGCAATATGATGAATTTCTTGCTGCGGTATTTCTTCAACGGTAAAACCATAAGTGCCTGCATTGGCAGATAAGGCTTTAAAGCTTCCTTCTCGGTTATGGCCAAACCGATGGTCGTAGCCAATTACCAATGTTTTAGTGCCTATTTTATCTACTAATATATTTTTTATAAAGTCGGAAGAGGTGGTTTTTGCAAATTCCTTTGTAAATTCAATAATTATAAGGTGGTCGAGGCCAAATCTTCTTAGTAATTTTATTTTTTCTTCAAAGGCCGTAATTAATTTAATGGAGTTATCATTACCTAATACTAGTCTGGGATGCGGCCAGTAGGTTATTAAAACGGTTTCTCCATTTGTGGTTTCTGCTATTTTTTTGAGGCGAGCTAAAATTTTTTGATGCCCAATATGCACCCCGTCAAAGGTGCCTGAGGTTACCACGGCATTGGGTAGCCTTTTAAATTTTTCTAATCCTCTATAAACTTTCACTCGTTATGGAATCAATCGTAAAGGCATCATTAACCGAATAATCGCCAATTTTGGTTCTGCGTAGTTTTGATAAATAAGCTCCTACGCCTGCAGCTTGCCCAAAATCGTTTACCAAACTGCGTATATAAGTGCCTTTAGAGCAATTTACTTTAAAGTGTATTTCGGGCAAATTAATTGCTGTAAGTTCAAATGAATAAACCGTAATAAGTCTAGATTTTAATACTACTTTTTCTCCTGCACGTGCTTTTTTATAGGCTCGTTCTCCGTTTACTTTTACAGCTGAAAATATGGGAGGAGTTTGCTCAACCACACCTTCAAATTGAGGGATTAGCGATTTTAAATACGTTTCGGTTAATCCACTTATGTCTCCGCCATCCACCACAGCTGATTCAAGGTCGTAACTAGCCGTGGTTTTACCAAGTACCATAATGCCTGTGTATTCTTTTGGCTGTTCTTGTATGGTACTTATTTGCTTGGTTTTTTTACCGGTGCAAAGAATGAGCAAACCTGTTGCCAAAGGGTCTAAAGTGCCTGCATGGCCCACTTTTTTAAGTTTAAGTTTATATTTTAGCTTTTTTACAACGTCAAAGGAGGTCCATTCTAAGGGTTTGTCAATGAGAATCACATGGCCTTCTATAGGTGTGGTGTTGCTCATATAAATTGGGTAATTAGCGTTATGGCTGAAATCGCAAAGCAGTAGTAAGCAAAATAAACCAAGCTTCCTTTTTTTACAATACTAATCATCCATCGGCAAGCGATAATGCCAAAGGTTAAAGCCGCTATAAATCCTACAATTAGGGCAGCATTTGATATTTGTGAATGAAGGGTTGGTGCTTCTATCAATTCTTTAACTTTAAGGAGCGTGGCTCCTAATATGGGAGGAATAACCATAAGGAACGAAAAACGGGTAGCCTTTTCTTTATCAACGCCTAAAATTAAACCGGTAGCAATGGTTGCCCCCGACCTGGAAATGCCCGGCAGTACGGCAATGGCTTGTGCTATACCAATAATACTTGCCTTTGTATAAGATAATGTGCCTGAGGCATTTTTAGCTTTTAAAAAATTAGTTGCCAGTAAAAGGAAGCCTGTTAGCATAAGCATAGAAGCCACAAATACAATTTGTCCATCAAAAAATGCTTCAAGCTGCGATTCGAAAAAAATACCTATAATCCCCACTGGAATCATCGAAATTATGATGTAGAGTACGAGTTTGGTTTCTTCGTTTAATTTAAATTTTAAAACGCCTTTGCCAATTAAAATAATTTCTTTCCAAAAAACGATAGTCGTACTTAGCACAGTAGCACCGTGTACAATAATAGTGAATAGTAGATTTTCTGAGGATTGTATGCCAAGAATGGCTGCGCCAATTTGGAGATGCCCGCTGCTGCTAACCGGTAAAAACTCCGTAACCCCTTGAATAATTCCTAAAATGAGTGCTTCTAACAGGCTCATTCCTTGGTTTTTGGTTTTCGGGTTATGGCATAAAGCTCAAAAATAAAGCCAAACATAACTAGTATTGGGCCAAGTGTAATGCCTCTAAAACCAAAGCCATAAGGTTCGGTATCGGTGGTCATAATAATAAAGCCTATAATTATTGCGGCTATGCCAATAAGCATTAGCATGTAATTGTTTCGCCCAAAAGGCATCGGTGAGTTATTCATTTTTAGTAGAGTTCGTCTAATGAAAGTTTTAAATATTTGTTAACAGATCGTAAAGAACTGAATAGCCCTAAAAAGGCACCTAAAAGTAATAAAATCCCAAATAACATGTATAAATGGTTAACGTCTTTTAACAAAATTAAATCGTCAATTTTAGTGTAAGCATACTCGCTAATGCCAAATAAAAGGCTAGAGGCAATTAGGCCAGAGAGCAGCCCATGCCCCATAGATCGAAGCACAAAAGGGCTACGTATAAACCCATTAGTCGCCCCTACGAGTTGCATACTTCTAATTAAAAATCGTTGGGTAAAAAGAGCTAGTTTAATGGTATTATTAATTAAAATAATGACCACAATAATGAGTATTCCAGCAAATGAAGCTAGTATTAAGCTTATGTTTCGTATGTTTTTATTGATGATATCAATTAAATCATTTACATAAACAACTTCGAAAATTCCTGGCAATTTTAAGATACGTTCTTTAATGGTTGCCATCATTTTCTCTGACTGATGGCTTTCATTAATATTTATAATGAAGGCATCTCGTAATGGGTTTTCTCCCAAAAAACTTGCAAAGTCTTCGCCTGTTTCGGCAATAAAATTTTGGGCGGCTTGTTCTTTTGATATAAACACAACCTGTGGCTTGCCTTCCTTATTTTTTGATATATAGTCGGCCTGCTCAAATGAGTGCCTGATTTGTGTTAATGCTGATTTAGATATATCTTTTTTTAGATACACCTGAATTTCAATGTTTTCTTTAATGAGTTGTGTTAATTTTTTAGAATGCAATACTAACAGCCCTAGTAGGCCAATTACAAATAATGCGATTGAAATGGAAAATACCACACTTAAATAGGGGTAAGATCCTAGTTTTCTCTTTTTTACTGAGGTTGAAGTTTTCAATTATGGTTATACTTTAAGCACCAAAGTTAACCAAATATTAATGAAGAGAAATGGAAACTTTACCTTAAACCTTCTAATTTAAGTTTTATCTTTTTGTCAGTAACTGGCTTTAAGGGCTTAATAACACCAGAATTGTCGTTAATATAGTAATAATTAGACTCGTAGTACAAATAAAGAGCGGTAGTTTCTTCTTTATTTAATTCTAAAATCTCAAATAATCCTTCTTCAAAATCTCCATAAAGTATAATGCCTTTGTTGGAGTATTGATAATGGAAATTATACTTCTTTTTGAATTTTACTTCTACATTAACCTTGCTGCTCAAATTAATAGAGCCGGCATTAATAGCTTCTGGTATATCAAGATTTTCTTCTGGAAGTGCTTTGTTTTCCACTACATCTTCACTATTAGGTAGATTAGGGGTAATTATTTTAGGGGTTGCTGATTTTAATTCTTGGGTGTTATCCATTTCAGTAGCAGCCACTGCTTTTTCCTCAGAATCCTGAGTGGTATTTACTTCTTCTTCAATAATTTGTTTTTCTGGCGCTACCGTATTTAATGTAACCTTAATTTCTTGAGGGGTAGCTGTGTTGGTTTTAGCATTAATGTAATACCAAATTGAGGTGCCAACCAAAATAGTGGCAGCTCCTCCAGCTAATATTTTGTAAAGTGCTGATGAGGTTGTTCCAACAGAAGCAACGGGTACTTGGTTGAGCATTGCTTTAAGCTCTGCTTTACGCGCTTCTTTTATTCCATTTATAACCTCTTTTTGGAAATTAAACTCGGATTTTAAGTCAGTATTAGACTCAACCTCGTTCAAAAAATCATTCTTTTCAGAATCACTAAGTTCGTTGTTAAAATAAGCCTCTACTTTTTCAAAATTCTCCATAAGTTAGTCTAAGAAATCGTTGGCTGAATACTGTGATTTAATAACTTCATCCAATTTTTTCTTGCATTTATATTTTTTCGTTTTCGCTGTATCAGTGTTGGCAAACCCTACACGTTCAGCTATTTCTTTCATTGACATGCCATCGAAATAATAATACGATAATACTTTTTTACAAGTTTCGCCTAGTTGGTCTATACACTCCCTAACTATTCTTGCCTTCTCTTCACTTTCATGTTTCTGAAAGTGGGGTCTATCGTGTTCTTCGTTGGTATGTCTCTTTTTTCTATCTAATTCTTTACGCCATAAATTAAGGCATATACTATAAATATAAGTGCTAATTTTTGAGGTTAACACTAAATTGCCACTAACCGCTTTTTGCCAAAAAACGATTACCGCCTCTTGGTAAATATCTTTGGCCTCCTGCTCGGTCCCGCTGTTGTTTTGTACCAATCGCATCATCATTCGATAATTTTTTTGGTAAACAACCTCTAAGGCTCGCTCATCGCCCCGACATATTTGTTTAAATATCTCTTGGTCGGTCATTGGTATTTGTGGTTTATACGGTTAATGTTTGGTTAGTAACCCCGAAAAGTACAAAAAGTATTAGTGTACTCATTGATGTATTGATTTTACAAGGCAATGGCACAAAAATGCAAAATTTTCTTATTTATAATGTCTTATCTCGTCTTTTAAATAAAACCTACAGGACAGGAAGTATAATAGGGTTGAAAGTTTCGCAACCTACCTAGAATAGAACTTGGGTTTCCTGAATCATCAGGTTTTTATGGTGTCTAAATATTCGTTTATTGCCTTAAGGTATTACTTTTATTGGTCATTCCCTGATTTTACTGTTTGCTGTAAAATGGTTAACCAAGAAAGTAAAAACTAATAAGGCGGATGATACTACCATAAACGAAATGTCAATGCCATAACCATCAGCCAAAATGCCAAAAACTAAGGCAATTATGGCTGTAATTACGGTACTTATAAGCGATTGTGCAGAGATTACAGAAACCAATAGTTCGTTGGGTACATTATCTGCAATAAAGCCTGTAAGAATGGGTTTGCGCATATTTTCGATTAAGTAGATGCCAATAAAGGCAAAGAGAGCCACTATCCATATTTCGTAGAAATAAAATACACCACAGCTTATGCCAAATAGAAAGCCCCAAACAAGGGTTTGGTAGGAGATTCGTTCCTTTCTATTAGAGGCTACTTTTGAAGCCAACTGCGAAGCCCTTGACGTGGCCAAGTAAATCATAAAATAAATAACACCTATAATTAGCCCATTTTTTTGTTCTACCTCTACACTCGAAAGCAGTGGTATAAGCATTGCCACACTTACCATTAATGGTTGAATATAATCTTTAACCGCTTTTAAATAGGCAGTATGCAGGGCAGAGGCATTCATAATTTTTAATACCTTGGGTTGTTTTAGGAGGCTAAAAAAGACAGAGAGCTTTAGCCGAACATCCTTTTTGTTTTTTGCTTGTTTCGAAAGATTGAGTTTGTTGGGGTAACTCAACATGAGCAAAAGATTGAGCAAGTAGGGGATGATTGCATATAAAAAAATACTTTGATAGGAGCCACTGTAAAAAACAATAGCCCCGGCTACTAACGAAGAAATTGCCGAACCTTTTTGCGACCAAGCTCTTGTATGACCGTAATAATTTATTTTTTGATCTTGCCAATTATTAATCTTTAGATAATCCATTATCATTCCTTTATGAGTGCCTGTTCTAAAGGCATCGGCAATGCCGTAGGCAAGAAAGGCAGCTAGAAACACCCAAAAGTTGGAGGAGGCATAAAAAATAATAAACGATAAAATGTAAAACAGAAAAGATCCGATTAGGGAATTTTTTCGACCGTAGGTGTCTGCAATAAAGCCTGAGGGTACTTCAAAGATATTTATAATGATTTCACGAGAGGCATAGAGTATGCCTATTTCGGTATAGGAGAGGTTTTTTTCTAAGAGGAAGAGAATAAAAAATGCATCGAAAAAACGTAAGTTTTTAAGAAAGCCATAAGCACTAAATTTGGCGTATTGCTTGTTCCAAAGTTGGTTGCTCATTGTAACTTTAGGTTAGCTACTTAACATTTTACTCATTAACTCTGTTAAAAACGGTTCAGCTTTGGCGGCAGCTGCCAGTATTTTCTCAATTTTCACTTCTTCAATGGCTCCTGGGTAGCAAAGGTCGGTTATTACAGATACCGCAAAACAAGGTATGGCCATATGACGAGCCACAATTACTTCGGGTACGGTACTCATACCTACTGCATCGGCTCCAATAATGCGTAGGTAGCGGTACTCAGCTGGGGTTTCTAAATTTGGGCCGGGTACTACTGCATATACACCTTGGTGTACATTGCAATCCATAGATTTTGCTATTTTAAGCCCTTTTTTAAGTAAACTATGGCTATAAGGTTGGCTCATATCTGGAAAACGAGGCCCTAATTCATCGTAATTAGCCCCTGTAAGGGGGTTGTCGGGTTGCAGGTTTATATGATCGTTTAAAATCATTAAATCTGCAATTTTGTAATCTGTATTAAGGCCCCCTGCTGCATTTGATACAAAAAGTTGTTTAATGCCCAGTAGTTTCATTACCCTAACAGGAAAAGTTACTTGTTTTAAGGTATAGCCTTCGTAATAGTGAAAACGCCCTTGCATAACCACTACTTTTTTACCATTTAATGTACCAAGCAAAAGCTTGCCATGGTGGCTTTCTACGGTGGATACAGGAAAGTGAGGAATATCGTCATAGGATATTTCCTTTTCAATTTTCATTAATTTAACTAACCCTCCTAGGCCTGTACCTAAAATAATGCCTGTGGCAGGTGTATAGTTTAGTTGGCTTTTTATATAAGTTGCGGCTTCTTTTATGTTTTTCATCATTATTGTAGCTTAGCTGTTACCCATTGTTCTTTTTAATTTAGAAATTAAGATAACCCCTATTACACCACCTAAAAAGGAAACGATACTATTAATAGTAAACAAATAATAATTGATACTTCCTAATTGTACTATTGATTTAGGGTCAAAGCCTAGTCTTCCAAATGATTTAATAAAAAAAATACTTCCAAATACACCTGCAATTGTGTTTCCAATAATACCAAAAGATTTTTTTTTAAAAATGTATTTAGTAATGTTAGCTCCAATTATGCCAATTAAAATGCTGATCAGAGAAATTAAAGTATCTGTCATACTATCAAATTTCAATGTCCATAATCCATTTTATCTATTTTTCCTCCCATTAATCTTTTTTGAATAATCATATAAACAAAAAGAAGAATAAAACCAACAATACCCCAATTTAAAGCTACTAATAAACCATATTCTGTTGCAGCAGTATTGTAAATGGTTAATGATTCGTTTATTGTATTTGTAGAAGGTAAAATAACAGGAAACATTGAAGCTAAAGAAGAGGTTATTCCTCCAAGAATTAGCAAAGTAGATAAAACAAAAGGCTGAATATCTTTTTTTAATTTTTTAATAAAAAATAAGCCAATTAATGCTGAAAAGTAAATAATTGGGAATATAATTAAATAAGGTTTGTCAATAAAATTATTTAGTGAATTGGGATTGATAATTTGCCAAATGCCTAAAGAAAATATTGTTAATAATAAAAGCATAATATTTAATTTTAAAACCACTTTTTTAAGTTGCTTGTTTATAGAAGAGGTAGTTTTTAAAATAATCCAGTTTGCTCCGTGAATAGCTAAGACCACTACTGTAATTAGCCCAATAATAATAGTAAACCAATCGATAACACCTGGGTGTTCGCTTAGCGGACTAAAACGGTTGTTCCATAAGGGTAAGAAAAAATAATGTCCTTCATAGGTAGAAATATTATTTTGAACTCCTCCTAAGTTTACTCCTCTAACGATATTCCCAAGGGCAATTCCAAAAAACAATGCCAGTAATAAGCTAGAAATGCCAAATGACTTGTCCCACATATCTTTCCACATTTGATGCTTAAATTGACTTCTAAATTCTAGACCAATCGCTCTAAAAATAATTAACCATAAAACGATTATAAGTGGGAGGTAAAAACCACTAAAAACAGAAGCATAAAATGTTGGAAAAGCCATAAAAAGCATTCCTCCTGCCGCTACCAGCCAAACTTCATTAGAATCCCAAAACAACCCTGCGGATTTTGCAATTACTTCCTTGTCTTTTTCTTTTTTAGCCCAAAATAAATGTATGATTCCAACACCAAAATCATACCCATCTAGAATAAAAAACACAGCTAATACAACTGCTATTATTATAAACCAAAATATTTCCATAATTTAATATGTTTGATGTTTTGGGCCTAGGTGAATAGTTTTGCCAACTAATACTAAAAATAACAAACCAAGTAACATATACAATCCTACAAACCCTAATAATGTGAATAAAGTATTGCCTGATGAAACTGTTGGTGATATTCCATCACTTGTTTTAAGTAACCCATACACTAAATATGGCTGTCTTCCTAATTCGGCAGTGTACCAACCTGTAATATTTGCAATATATGGGAATGGGAATAAGAACATTATTGCCCAAAGTAGAGGCTTTATATTATACAATTTCCTTTTCCATAAAAAGAAAACAGCTAAGCTCATTATTCCAATAAAAATAGTGCCTAGCCCTACCATAATATGATAAGAATAATAAAGTGCAGGCACGTTGTTTGGCAACTCTTCTTTTTTAAATTGATCCATTCCTGGAATTTGTTTATCCCACTTTTGGTAGGTTAAAAAACTTAATATGTTTGGTACAGCAATTTTGTTATCTATTTTTTTCTCAACCATATTAGGCTGTCCAATTAAAATAATTTCAGATCCGGCTTCTTCGGTTTCGAAAATACCTTCCATTGCGGCAAAAGATGCAGGTTGATATTTGGCTACATTTTTTGCATTCCAGTCTCCTGTAGGAAAAGCTAAGAGTACACTTGAAACTAAACCAAGGACTACGCCTGTTTTTAAAAATAATTTACCGTATTCTATATTTTTATTTCTTAATATATAAAAAGCACCAACACTTGCTACTACAAATGAGGATGTTACCACAGCAGCTATTTGATTATGTAGAAAGGCAGGTAATAACCATGGGTTGGAAAAAAGGGCTGAAAAATTATTTAATACAAATTTGCCATTTTCTAAAATTTCATAACCTACAGGGTGTTGCATCCAAGCATTTGTTGCTAAAATAAACCAACCACTTGCCCAAGAGCCTAAAAAAACTAAAAAACCTGTTAAAAAGTGCAATTTTTGTCCCATTAATTTTTCGCCAAAAATGAATAACGCTAAAAATGAGGATTCTAAAAAGAACGAAAACATTCCTTCCATTGCTAATGTTTGTCCAATTATTGAACCTGTAAGTTCAGAAAATTTTGCCCAGTTAGTGCCAAATTGAAATTCCATGGGAATACCTGTAACTACTCCCATAGTAAAATTGATGGCAAATATTTTCATAAAAAATTTCGCTGCATCATTGTATTTTTCTACTTTTTTTCTTAGGTATTTCCATTTAAAATAGACAATTATTAAAGATAAACCCATTGTTAACTGTGGGAATATATAGTGAAACGTAATAGTAAATGCAAATTGCAGCCTATCGTAAAATATCATATCTTCCATACAGAATATTTTAATTAAAAAACAAAGTTATTTTTTATAATTGAATAAGTAAGTAACATTAATTACATAACCTGCTACTATTTGAGTAGTTCTGTTATTGAGTAGAACCATTTATTTTACAAGTTACCTTGTGCCTGAATTATTATGAATAGTTCAGGTGTAAGCTTTCTCAAAAACTGACGGTTTAAAAGTGTTCTACTTTTTTATTCTTGCTTTTGTTCGATTTTTAGGTTTCCTCCAGTGTTGTTCGGACCTGAGTACAAGCAGTAAGCTGACGATAAGAAGCTATTGCTTATACACTCTGTTATGTGCTTTTTCTCCATTTTTAAAATATATTTCAACAATAATAACCCCTGAATGAAGTTCTGAAACGTCAATATTATTAGCCTTAGTAACACTTAATAACAGTTTGCCATCTAAAGAATATAGGTTAACTTTTTCAATTATTTTATCTGCTTCGATTGCAATAAATTGACTTGTTGGATTAGGGAATATATTAAAGTCTGTATTATTCAAATAACCTTCATTAATACCTACTGGACCAAACTGCTGTTTTCCGTTCAAACTCATTACTCCAGAATTGGTGGGGTCTAGCCAAGGCTTAAGTTGCAAGTTAGGTGTACTTCCGTTTTGATTCCAGTGTTCACTAAATCGTCCACCAACCGCAAACGCACTATTCACAGGGGAATCTGAGATACAACCTTCTGAGCCCGCAGTAACATTCCCTATCACATTTTTGTTTCCATCAAAAATGGGTGAACCAGACGAGTTAGGCTCCACTATTCCTTCTCCATTTGCTGAGGAAATACATAATACTTCAAGATGACTTAACGAAGAGAAAGACACATTAACCGTACTCCAAAAGGATATTTTTTTAAGGTCTGCGCGTGGGTGTTGAATTATTGCTCCATTTCCTTGGATTTGTGGTATATCAGCTCTATTCCAACCTGCGTAATACACATTGTAGCTTGCTGGAATTGCATTAAGTTCCATCAGTAGAAAATCAGACCCATCAGGCGGTAAAGAAGTAGATGTTCCACTTGAAGATATCTTTGTACAACCAACAACTGTTTCTTGGTCAAGTCCATTATCATTGGCTGGACTTGAGCATGAATTTGCTTCATAATTAAAATAAAATACAAATTGTCCAAATTCTGCAGTAGTTGAAGCCATTCCACAATGCTGAGCAGAAAGAAAGTAATTCTTAAAGTCTTGATTTGTATTATTAATTAATGAACCTGTACAATATGCAATAGTTGTTCCTTCAACAATCATATACTTTGCAACGGAACGAATTTGATCTTGCCAAGGGTTTCCTTCAGAACAATTTACATTGGCATAACATGCTGGCGCATCTCCAAAACCTTGTAAAGAGTACAAGGCTCCTACTTCCGAAATACTTAATTTGAATTTATCAAAAGCCGCCTGATTTGGGAAAGTAGCTTCAATAACAATGTTCTCTCCTTTAATTAATGGTAAAGCAAATGAATTTGATAAAGCATTTTCATTGTGATAAAAAAATCGTGTGCTCTTTTTAGTGCTTGTGGAATAGGCTCTAATTTTAGCTCCATCCTCAATTATTAATTCGTCAAAATAAGGAACTATTGCCTTGGCCCCAGAAACTTGAATAGTTAAATACCAAATAATTTCTGAATTGCTATTTCTTTTTGCGTAAATAACATGACCTTCATCTTTTGATATAATGGAAGAGGTGGCTATTTTTTTTCCAATACTATTGTCTCCAATAGAAGTATTTATATCATTTGTGTTTAATTGAAGAGTAATATCTATATTTTCTTGTGCAGTAATTGACAAGTGTAATGTTAAGATACATACTAATAAATAAAACCTTTTCATTTTTTGATAATTCTAAAAGTTATTGTTGAGTTATCGTTATGTAATTGAATGAAATAAATTCCTGCTTTGAATCTACTTATATCTAATTGTTTTGAAAAGGTATTTTGTAATAATAGTTTACCTGAAATATCAAATAAGCTGACACTTTTTATTTCCTTAATATTTTTACCTTCAAAATTTATTACATCAATTGTTGGATTAGGGTATACGCTAATATCGTTATTTGTAAATATATTGTTATTGATGCCAACAGTAAGGTTTCCAGCAGTAATTGCATCCAAATGAAATCCTGCACCCAGTACATTTCCTGCACCAACACCGTTGTCCTCAACTCTAAAATACCTCGCATTATTTGCTCCAGCTAAATCGTATGATGTAGTATTAGAACCCGTACCTAAAGAGGTCCATGGCCCATCTATTGAATTAGAATAAAATAATTCATACTCATTACCCATTACAGAAGTATTCCCATGTATTGTAATGTCATTACCAGATACATTGGTAACAGGCAAGCCCATATCTAACACAACATATCCCGTGTCTCCAATTGCATAGTAATTCCCATCATTGATACCTAAAGCATTCCATGTTTCAGCAGGGTCTGAGTAATTATTAAAATTCCTACAACTTATTATTTTTTGTGCGGAATAATTAGCGGATGTAGTTAATTGAAAGTCTTCAGTAATTAATGATCCATTTGTTGCTGTTATTGTTCTAGTTTCACTAGTATAGCCATTTGCAGATACAGTAATCGAATAAGTACCAGAACTTAAAAACCTATGATAATCACCATTTACAGAAGATGAGTAAGAAGGCATTTTATTATCTATGCTAATTTTGGCTTGGATAGGATTACCTGTTATAGCATCTGTTATTTCACCTGAAACACCTTCGCCAGCCTTATCAATCATCATAAAAATAGAAGGCTTATTTATTGTGTATAACTGACAATTATCATAAGCTGGATCAGTAAAATTCATTAACTCTACAGAGAATGCTAATATTCCAAGGCTGCCGTATGCAAATTCCACCAAAGATCCATTGGTGGGATAAAGGTCAAACCCTGCAGTTACGGCAAACTCATTGGTAGGATAACCTGATACTACGTCATATTGATTTGCTAAATATTCTATTTCTATATTATCTGGACTGTCTCCTCCTTTATAATACCAAGGGTAGATAATTCCTTGCAGTCCTGAATGATAATCAATCATAATATTAAAGTTTCTTGATAATATAAAATCTCTTGTTGCTTTTGTCTCAGGTTCAGAGTATTCATATGGATCAAAATCTTCTTTATTCCACATATAACCATAGTTTCTATTCATATCAATTCCATTGGAATTTGGTCTATTAAACCAATTAATACCTCTTTTACCATCAGGGTTCATTACTGCAATAATCCAAATTTCACTATTATTTATTAAATCGGCTGTTACTGGATCAGAGTTATAATCTAAACATAATCTTCTAGCTAATTTCATCGCTACTTGCTCAGGATTAACCTCGTCTCCATGAATACAAAAAGTTAAAAGAATTTCAGGTTCTGATTCATCAATATTTACATTATCACTAAATTTTAAAGCGACAATGTCATAACCTGATACAGATGTTCCTATTATTACTTTTTTACAGATACTAGGGAAATGTGTAGCCAAACTATCTTGTAAATCACTAATCTCATCTGTATTGCCAATTTGATTAAGGTCATGATGCTTATCTACATTTAAATATTGACATTGACCAAAACCACTTATAGAAGTAAAAAATACCAATATAAAAAATAGGGTTGTTAATAAAATATTATTTTTCATTTAATTATTGCACTTTAGACTGTCCATTTTATGAAAAGATTGCATTCTTTTATTTGTTATAGCCTGCGTACAACGGTATAATAAATGTACTTTCTTTGTTTCGCTAACGATGAATTTCTTTCCCTAATGTAAAGATTTTATCAATTACTGCAGGGATGCTTTTCTCCACTTTGGGGCTTAAACCAACACGCATAGGTACAATTTCATCAATAGAAATGGTTATTAAATACATGTTGGGTACATTGCCTAACATGTACAAGGTTTCTATCATATCTTTTAGCCCCACATCGTGCACACTTAGGGCAGTTGGAAAATCGGAGGCAAACTTTGGCTCTGTAAGTGTAACAGTGCCCACTGGTTTTCCATCCATAGTGGCATCCACAAAAATCACATGGGGGTATTCGTCAAAGTAATTCATTAAAAAGAAACCACCTGTTCCGCCATCCAGCGCTGCAAGATAATATGGGAGTTTCATTTTTTCCATTGCTTGTGCAATATGTACCCCAACGCCCTCATCGCCCATTAGGTAATTGCCAACGCCCATCACCAATGTATCTGCTTGTTGCGTTTTACTATTGGAATTAACTGGATTAACTGGCTTGGTTTCAATCATTCAACTCTTTTTTAATATCCACTCTCTCTTTTCTAACAAATTTAAACCCACCAAACATAGAGGATACCTCGCCTCTTCCTTCGAGCCAATCGTGGTACATAACTAAATAGATGTGAACTATGGAAAAGATTATTACAAACCACATAATAATATGATGCATTAAACGCACCAACGCATCTCCTCCAAACAAGGGTATTACCCAAGCAAATAGTTTTGGAAACCACCAGGTTGCGTTATCGGCATATAAGGCAAACCCGGTAGCTATTTGTAATAATATCAATATAAAAAATATAAGATAGCTAAAAGAAGCGACCGCATTATGCCCAACACTAATGTTTGAGAAGCTAGAATTTTTTAGGTTTTGTAACAGTATATCAGATTTTAACACATGGCTCATATTCTTCCTTCTTTTTTTAGAGAAAGGAAAAAACACTTTCCAATTAGCATACTTATTGCCCATAAAGCTCCAAAATACCCTATATACTAAATTTAAAGTAAATATATAGCCAGCAGCAAAATGGATAAACCGATTAATACCAAACCAGTACTGGTTGGTTGCCTCTGCCCCCGACATTAGGGCAGGAGGGTTTCCAATAAGGATGCCTGTAGCAATTAATGCAATAATGGCTATAAAGTTAACCCAGTGAAATATACGAACGGGTACTTCCCATACAAACACCCTTTTATATTCGTGCGATATAGTTGTCATGGTTTAGTTTTTAAAGTTAAGCATTACAAGTAGTTGTGTTTTGCACTTGCGAAATATGTTTGCCATGCTCATCGTATAAATGCACGGCACAAGCAATACAGGGATCGAACGAGTGTATGGTTCTTATGATTTCCAATGGTTGTTCGGGGTCGGCAACAGGCGTGCCAATTAACGTGGCTTCATAAGCCGACATTTGCCCGCTTGGGTCGCGCGGAGATGCATTCCAAGTAGAGGGCACCACTTGCTGATAGTTGGCTGTTTTACCATCTTTAATAACTATCCAGTGCGCTAAAGCACCTCGGGGAGCCTCCATATAGCCTACACCTTTACATTCTTTTGCCCAAGTTGATGGGTCGCGTTTTTTGGTGTTTGCCATACGCTGGTCACCATTTTTAATATTGCTCATTAAGGTGTTGTAAAACTCCACAGTCCAGTTAGCCACCAATTGGGTTTCTAACCCACGTGCGGCTGTTCTACCCAACGTGGAGAATAATGCAGTTACTGGCACCTCTAACTTGCTGAGTGCACTATCTACAATTTCTGTAAATTCTTTTCTGCCATGCCCATAGCCTATTAGCATTCTTGATAATGGGCCAACCTCCATAGGGAGGCCTTTCCAACGTGGTGTTTTAATAAAACTGTATTTGCCATCCATATCAAGGTGCTCATAAGGAGGTTTAGGGCCCGAATATTTGATATTTGTTTCACCATTCCAAGGATGCAAACCTTCATTATCTCCACCAGTATATTCATACCATGATTTATTTACAAACTCGGTTATTTCTGTGCTTTCTCTGTGGTCAATAGGGTGAATGGTAGAGAGGTCAAAGTTTTTGATAACTCCACTTGGAAATTTAAAGCTTTCCGGATCCAGACTATTATAGCCAGCAGTTGGAAAATCTCCATAAGACATATAGTTGCCAAAACTTCCTTTGCCAATGGCTCCCCAATCTTTATAAAAAGAAGCTATGGCCATTAAATCAGGGATGTAAACCTGCTCCACAAATTCTTTTCCATCTTGTAATAGTTGGCCTACATAAGCCAGTCTTTCTGCATTTAACCCACCTGGGTTATCAGTATTTATGGCGCAAGCCATACCGCCTACCAAATAGTTAGGGTGAGGATTTTTACCGCCAAAAATGGTGTGTACTTTTACTATTTCTTTTTGCCATTCGAGTGCTTCTAAATAATGAGCTACAGCTAACAGGTTAATTTCAGCAGGTAGTTTCATTTGTGGATGCCCCCAATAGCCATTGGCAAAAATTCCCAATTGCCCACTATCAACAAATCGTTTAATTCGTTTTTGTACATCAGAAAAATATCCTGGAGAACTCTTAGGCCAGTTGGAAATACTTTGTGCAATGCGCGAAGTTTCCGTTGGGTTGGCACTAAGTACCGAAACCACATCTACCCAATCGAGTGCATGGAGGTGATAGAAATGCACCACATGGTCGTGCATATATAATACACCTTCCATAATATTGCGTACCATTTCGGCATTTGGAGGAACTATAATGCCAAGGGCATCTTCAACGGCTCGTACCGAGGTAAGTGCATGCACGGTGGTACAAACCCCACAGGTGCGTTGTACAAAAGCCCAAACATCTCTGGGGTCTCTTCCTTTAACTATTTCTTCTATTCCGCGTACCATGGTAGATGAACTATAGGCATCTACAATAACACCGTCTTTAATTTCTGCTTCTATTCTTAAGTGTCCTTCAATTCGTGTGATCGGATCAACTACTATTCTTTCAGCCATCTTTTTAATTTTATTGGTTCTAACTTAAAGATTAATCAACTTGTTTTTCTATATCTTTCCCTGAGTCAACTCGTCCTTTATGTTCTTTTCTTTTAGACATAGTGGAAGCAATAGCATGACCCGCAGCAGCACCTGCCACAACACCGGCTGCTACCATTCCTACCTTATCGGCATTGGCTTCAATACCAAAGCCCGGCACATTGGTTAAGCGTTCGTATATTGGCCCGTTATCCCAGAAATTATCTTCGCTACAACCGAAGCAACCATGACCCGATTGAATGGGATAGCTTACCCCATTATTCCATTTAATAGAACCACAAGAATTATAAGTTACTGGCCCTTTACAGCCTACTTTATATAAACAGTGTCCTTTTTTAGCACTTTCATCGTCAAACTCTTCAACAAAAAGGCCTGCATCAAAGTAGGGCCTTCTATAGCAGCTATCGTGTACACGTTTGGCATAAAATGCTTTGGGTCGTCCTTGTCTGTCAAGTTCAGGCAATTTGCCAAAAGCAATAACATGTACAATTACCCCTGCCATAACTTCGCCAATAGGGGGGCAGCCCGGCACTCTTATAATTGGTTTATCTGTAATTATTTTATGAATTGGCGTAGCACCAGTTGGGTTGGGTTTTGCCGATTGCACACAACCACTAGAGGCACAACTGCCCCAAGCAATAATGGCTTTGGCACCAGCTGCTGCTTCTTGCAATTGTTGCAAAGCAGTTTTGCCAGCAATACAGCAATAAATACCATCTTCGCCCATAGGCACTGAGCCTTCAACCGCAAGGATGTACTCGCCCTTATATTTATCCATTGTGGCTTTTTTAGCTGCCTCGGCCTGATGCCCTGATGCAGCCATTAAAGTTAGGGTATAATCCAACGAAACCTTATCAAGTATTATATCGGCCACAATAGGGTGGTTGGTTCTAATAAATGATTCGCTGCAACAGGTGCATTCTTGGTAATGCTCCCAAATAATGGGTAGTCGTGGGGTTGTTTTAAGTGCAGTAGCAATTTGTGCAACTGCTGAAGTTTCATACCCCAGATAAGCGGCCATAAAGGCTGTAAACTTTATGAAATCCCTGCGGGAGAACCCATTTTTTATGATACTCTCATAATAGGTGTCTTGTTTTTTTTCGGTGGTACTCATGGTGGAAAAGGATTCTATTAATTAATTTTATTTACAGAATAAAAATCGGTTATTTAGACAAATTCTAATTAATAGCGGACTGTTATGGGCACAATTTAGAATATTCTATTGTAGGGTTTTATGATGAATGTCAGTTCTTCTAAAAAATAAAGTTTCTAAATTGCTTAAATTATTTTTTAAATTTAAACCTAAGTTGAGCGATTCAGTAGAGATGAGAAGTGCTAAGAGACTGAGAATAAAAAGTTTACAAAAAAGGCAGGAACACCTGAAAGGTATTGCGAGTATTTTTGGAAGTCTTTTTAACTCAGTACATTAGTGCTTATTGCTTTAGTGAATCGCTCAATTTAGGTTAAAATCATATACATTATGAGTACTCGAATTTTTACGCTGCTTGCTTTTTTTTTATTCCTATCTCCAACAGTTGTTTTAGC